>NZ_JBCGFQ010000031.1:0-69979 GCF_040984075.1 Pseudomonas sp. I2 | reverse complement strand
CCACCCAGCCCACCAGCCCCTACCTCCAGCCTGAACCCGTGCAAGTCGACGATCGCCGCGACGATCGACAACCCGAGCCCGAACCCAGGGTGCCGGTGACCTTCCTCGCTACGGTAGAAGCGCTTCAACACCGCGGCACGCTCCTCTTCGGGAATCCCCGGCCCACTGTCCTCGATGGCGATATGCACACCCGTCTCGTCATGCGTCGCCGTGATGGACACCCGCCCACCCTCGGGCGTGAACTTGATGCCATTGCCCACCAGGTTGGCCAGTGCTTCGAACAGCAGCTCGCGATCGCCGTACAGTGCCGGCAACTGCGCAGGTTGCTCCAGGGACAGGTGAATGCGGCCGTCCTCGGCCAGGGGCAGGTAGAAATCGTGCAGTTCCACCAGCAGCTCATGCGGATCGAGCTGGACGAAGCCGGCACGCCGCTGGCGATCCTCCAGCTCGCTGATACGCAGCAACCCGCGAAAGCGCGCCATCAGCGTATCGGTTTCGCCGATGGCCTGGTCCAGTGCATCGGCCTCGGGCGAGTCGTCACCGCTTTGCTGGCGAATCCGGTAGAGCTGGGCGCGCAGGCGGGTCAGCGGAGTGCGCAGGTCGTGGGCGATGTTGTCGCACACGCCCTTGACCTCGTGCATCAGCCGCTCGATACGGTCGAGCATGGCATTGACGATGGCGGCCAGCATGTCCAACTCGTCACGCCGTGCCGACAGCGGCAGGCGGTGGGTGAGGTCGCCAGCGACGATCAGCTCGGCCTGGGCCTGGATGGCGCGGATACGTTTGAGTGGCCGGCGACGCAGCAGGTACCAGCCGGCGAAACCAGGGATCAGGGTCAGGGAGATGCCCCACAGCAGCGCATGCAGGATGATGCGGGTGACCACGAACAACGAGCCGTTGTCGCGTACCAGTATCAGCCAGCGGCCATCCTGCACTTTGATCGCCACCGCGTCGCAACTGTCGCGTGGCATGTGCGGGTCATCGGCGTCCAGGCAGCGTTTCAGTTCATGGACCTGGCCGTCCAGGCCGAGCTCCGGCGGAATGGCGCGGATCCGCCCGCCGATGGGGTTGAGCTGGGCATCGAACAGGCCGTAGGCGTCGAAGCTGCGCTCCTCGAACGCCTGGCTGGCGATCAGCGCGTCGTCCAGTTGCTTGCCGCTCATGTGGGCGAACAGGTGCTGGCGTTGCAGCATGGAATGGCGGGTCAGTTTGTTCAGGTAGCTGGAGACCTCGAAGTACAGCACCCCCATGAGGATGCAGCTCCAGGCTACGAAGAGGAAGCTGTACAGCGCGAGCAGGCGGCTGGTCGAGGAGCTCCAGCCCTTAGACGGGTTCGGCAATGGCATAGCCGGAGCCCCGCACGGTACGGATGAGCGGTGTCTGGCCGGGCGGGTCGATCTTCTTGCGCAGGCGGCCGATGTGCACGTCGATCAGGTTGGTGCCCGGGTCGAAGTGATAGCCCCAGACCTCTTCGAAGATCATCATCCGGGTGATCACCTGGCCGGCATGGCGCATGAGGTATTCGAGCAGCTTGTACTCGGTGGGCAGCAGGTTGAGGGTCTGCTCGCCGCGGCGTGCTTCATGGCTGATCAGGTCCAGCTCGAGGTCGGCGACCTGCAGGCGGGTCTGGGTCATGGGCACGCTGTTGCGCCGTAGCAGCACCTCGACCCGCGCGGCCATCTCGTCGGAGGCGAACGGCTTGGTCAGGTAGTCGTCGCCACCGGCACGCAGCCCGCGTACCCGCTCGTCGACGTCGGACAGAGCGCTGATCATCAGGATGGGCGTGGCGATCTTCAGGTTGCGCAGGGTGGTGACGATGGTCAGGCCGTCGACCTCTGGGAGCATGCGGTCCAGGGTGATCAGGTCGTAGCCGCCGGCGATGGCCTTGGACAACCCCTCGCGGCCATTGTCGGCCCAGTCCACCTCCAGGCCATGACTGGACAGTTCGGCGACGATTTCCTGGGCGGTGACGGCGTCGTCTTCGATGGTCAGTACGCGGGGCATGCGGGTTCCTGGGCAGCGAATGGAAACCTGATTGTGCCAAAGAATAGCCAAGTGGGGATTTAAGAAAAATTCATCTGGAAACACGGGGCCGCTTCTGGCAGGCCAGAAAAAACGGGGCATGCCATCGCTGGCATGCCCCGTGGTCAGTGCAAGGCGGGCCGTCAGGCGACCTTGACGATCCAGCCCGCTGGCGCCTCGACGTCACCGCTCTGGATACCGGTCAGCTCGTTGTAGAGCTTCTGGGTGACCGGCCCGACCTTCTCCAGGTCGTGGAACACGTGCAGCTTGCCGTTGTACTCGATACCACCGATCGGCGTGATCACCGCTGCGGTACCGCAGGCGCCGGCCTCGACGAAACGGTCGAGCTTGTCGATCTCCACGTCGCCCTCGATCACCTTCAGGCCCAGGCGCGAGGCCGCCAGCTCCATCAGCGACAGGCGGGTGATGCCCGGCAGCACCGAGGCCGATTTCGGCGTGATGAACTCGTTGTTGGCGGTGATGCCGAAGAAGTTGGCCGAACCGACTTCCTCGATCTTGCTGTGGGTCAGCGGGTCCAGGTAGATGGCGTCGGCGAAGTGGGCCTTCTTGGCCTCGGCGCCTGGCAACAGGCTGGCCGCGTAGTTGCCACCGACCTTGGCCGCGCCGGTGCCCTGGGGCGCGGCACGGTCGTAGCTGGAGATCACGAAGTTGTGCGGCTTCATGCCGCCCTTGAAGTACGAGCCGACCGGGATGGCGAAGATCGAGAAGATGAATTCGGGAGCGGTGCGCACGCCGATGTTGTCACCCACGCCGATGACGAACGGACGCAGGTACAAGGCACCTTTGCCGTGCGGCGGGACGAAGCGCTCGTTGGCCTTGACCACCTGCTTGCACGCCTCGACGAACACGTCGGTCGGCACCTGCGGCATCAGCAGGCGGGCGCAGCTGCGCTGCATGCGCGCGGCGTTCTGGTCGGGGCGGAACAGGTTGATCGAGCCATCCTTGCAACGGTAGGCCTTCAGGCCCTCGAAGCATTGCTGGCCGTAGTGCAGGGCGGTCGAGCCTTCGCTGATGTGCAGCTGGTTGTCTTCGGTCAGGGTGCCCTTGTCCCATTCGCCGTTGCGCCAGTAGGACAGGTAGCGCTTGTCGGTCTTGATATAGTCGAAGCCCAGCTTGTCCCAGTTAATGCTCTCGTTACTCATGACACCCTCGATTGTCTTGCAGAGGCCTGATCGCTCAGGCTGCTGTTATTTGCGCACCTCGCCACGATAATACATCCGCCGCGGATCGGAAACGTCCAGTCACGAATTGGACCAGGGCAGGTCCCCGATCCTTCGCCCTTGTATGCGGCAGGCACTGGAACAGGGCGCCCGTCTCGCCCCTGCGTTGTGCGCTGGCAAGCCCCTGTGATCGGCGCTGGCGCGCGCCATGGCAAGGACTTCATGAGCCTTCATCTGCGGGCCTGGCCCGTTATCTGCAATATCCAGCCTGAGAATTTTGATCGATTGGTCAGGGCAGGTGCCAATGGGTGCCGTGCAATGCCATGCAGCTGGCCGTCAGGCCAGGGATTTCAGGGGCTCCAGAATGTCGTTGGCGGAACAGATCGAACACCAGGATGACCAGGAGGGCTGGAGTGCCCACCTGCAGTTGCGCTTCGTCCAGCGCGATGGTGTGACCCGTCTTGGTGCGCGCCGACACTTCGGACCTCTTTTGGTGCAGCGGCCGTTCCATCCCGAAGGCGCGCCGTGCCATGTATACATCCTCCACCCCCCGGGCGGCATCGTCGCAGGCGACCGCCTGGACCTGGACATTCACCTGGAAGCGGGCAGCCATGCGCTGCTCACCATGCCCGGCGCCAGCAAGTTCTACCGCAGCATCGGCCCCACCGCCCGGCTCGCGCAGCGCTTTCACCTGGCCGCTGGCAGCACCCTGGAGTGGCTGCCCCAGGACAGCATTTTCTTCGCCGGCGCACGCGCCAGCCTCGACAGCCACTTCACCCTCGAGCCCGGTGCCCGCCTGCTGGCCTGGGAAACCCTGTGCCTGGGACGCCCGGTGATGAACGAGCGTTTCGACCACGGCAGCCTGGACAGCCGGCTGCGTATCGACCTGCCCGACGACCCGGGTCTGCACGAGCGCCTGCGCATCGTCGGCGGGCGCCTGGAGAAGCTCGGCGACCACCCCTTGGTCGCCACGTTCTGCGCGGCGCCCGCCGGCCAGGCTGTGCTCGAACAGGTACGGCTACTGCTCGATGAGCTAAAGATTCCCGCCGGCGCGACCTTGCTCGGGCAACTGTTGGTGATTCGCCTGCTCGACCATGACAACCAACACCTGCAACACACCCTGCAGCGCCTCTGGCACCTGCTGCGCCCGGCCGTCCTCGGCCTGGCGCCGTGCCCGCCGCGTATCTGGGCCACCTGAGAGAAACGCCATGGAGCTGACCCCGAGAGAGAAAGACAAACTGCTGCTGTTCACCGCCGCGCTGCTGGCCGAGCGGCGTCTGGGCCGTGGCCTGAAGCTCAACTACCCGGAGGCGGTGGCGCTGATCAGTGCGGCGGTGCTCGAAGGCGCCCGCGATGGGCGCAGTGTCGCCGAACTGATGAGCCTGGGCCGCGAAGTGCTCAGCCGCGACCAGGTGATGGAGGGCGTCGCCGAGATGCTCCACGACGTCCAGGTCGAGGCGACCTTTCCCGACGGCACCAAGCTGGTGACCGTGCACGACCCCATTGTCTGAGGAGCCCCGCATGATTCCCGGAGAAGTCCAGGTCGCCGCTGGCGACATCGAGCTCAACGCCGGCCGCGCGACCGTCAGCGTCAGCGTCGCCAACCACGGCGACCGGCCGGTGCAGGTCGGCTCGCACTACCATTTCTTCGAGGTCAACGACGCCCTGGTGTTCGACCGCGAGCCGACCCGAGGCTTTCGCCTGGACATCCCGGCCGGTACCGCCGTGCGCTTCGAACCGGGCCAGGCGCGTACCGTGCAGTTGGTGGCCTACGCCGGCAACCGTGAGGTATACGGCTTCCAAGGCAAGGTGATGGGGCCGTTGGAGGGCAGGGCATGAGCCGTATCTCCCGCCAGGCCTATGCCGACATGTTCGGCCCCACCGTCGGCGACCGCGTGCGCCTGGCCGACACCGCGCTGTGGGTGGAGGTGGAGCAGGACTTCACGATCTACGGCGAAGAGGTCAAGTTCGGCGGCGGCAAGGTCATTCGCGATGGCATGGGCCAAGGCCAGATGCTCGCCGCCGAGGCCATGGACCTGGTGTTGACCAACGCCCTGATCATCGACCACTGGGGCATCGTCAAGGCCGACATCGGTGTGCGCCAGGGGCGTATCGCCGCGATCGGCAAGGCCGGCAACCCCGACGTGCAGCCCGGTGTCACCGTGCCGGTCGGGCCGGGCACCGAGGTGATCGCCGCCGAGGGCAAGATCGTCACTGCCGGCGGTATCGACTCGCACATCCATTTCATCTGCCCGCAGCAGGTGGAGGAGGCGCTGACCAGTGGCGTCACCACCTTCATCGGCGGCGGCACCGGGCCGGCGACCGGGACCAACGCCACCACCTGCACCCCAGGCCCCTGGTACCTGGCGCGCATGCTCCAGGCCGCCGACAGCCTGCCGATCAACATCGGCCTGCTGGGCAAGGGCAACGCCTCGCGGCCTGAGGCGCTGCGCGAGCAGATCGCCGCCGGCGCGGTGGGCCTGAAGCTGCACGAGGACTGGGGCTCCACGCCCGCCGCCATCGATTGTTGCCTGGGCGTGGCCGAAGAGATGGACATCCAGGTGGCCATCCACACCGACACCCTCAACGAGTCCGGCTGCATCGAGGACACCCTGGCCGCCATCGGCGATCGCACCATCCACACCTTCCATACCGAAGGCGCCGGCGGCGGCCATGCCCCGGACATCATCCGCGCAGCGGGGCAGGCCAACGTGCTGCCGTCCTCGACCAACCCGACCCTGCCGTACACGGTCAACACGGTCGATGAGCACCTGGACATGCTCATGGTCTGTCACCACCTGGACCCGAGCATCGCCGAGGACGTGGCCTTCGCCGAGTCGCGCATCCGCCGCGAGACCATCGCCGCCGAAGACATCCTCCACGACCTGGGCGCCTTCGCCATGACCTCGTCCGACTCCCAGGCCATGGGCCGGGTCGGCGAGGTGGTGCTACGTACCTGGCAGGTGGCGCACCAGATGAAGCTGCGCCGCGGGCCGCTGGCGCCGGATGGCGCGTACAGCGACAACTTCCGGGTCAAGCGCTACATCGCCAAGTACACCATCAACCCGGCGCTGACCCACGGTATCGCCCACGAGGTGGGCTCGGTGGAAGTCGGCAAGCTGGCCGACCTGGTGCTCTGGTCGCCGGCGTTCTTCGCGGTCAAGCCGGCCCTGGTACTCAAGGGCGGGATGATCGTCACGGCGCCGATGGGCGATATCAACGGCTCGATCCCGACCCCACAACCGGTGCACTACCGGCCGATGTTCGGCGCCCTGGGCGCGGCACGGCATGCCACGCGCATGACCTTCCTGTCCCAGGCCGCCCTGGACCGTGGCCTGCCCGATGCGCTCGGCCTGCACAGCTTGATCGGCGTGGCCCGGGGCTGCCGCCGGGTGCGCAAGGCCGACATGCTGCACAACGGCCTGCAGCCGGTGATCGAAGTCGATGCCCAGACCTACCAGGTGCGCGCCGATGGCGAGCTGCTGGTGTGCGAGCCGGCCCGCGAACTGCCGCTGGCCCAGCGTTATTTCCTGTTCTGAAGGAGCGAACATGATTGTCCTGACCCGCCGGATCGCCGAGGCCGCCACGGTCACCGGCACCGTCACCCTGGATGTGGACAGCCGCATCAAGAGCCGTCTGCGCGTGACCCTCGACGATGGCCGCGAGGCGGGCCTGATGCTCGAGCGCGGTCACCTGCTGCGCGGCGGCGAGCTGCTCGCCGACGCCGACGGCACGCAAGTGGTGCGCGTGCTGGCCGCGCCGGAGGCGGTGTCCACGGTGCGCTGCGCCGACCCGCACCTGCTGGCCCGCGCTGCCTATCACCTGGGCAACCGCCATGTCCCGCTGCAGATCGAACCCGGCCTGTTGCGCTACCAGCACGACCACGTGCTGGACGACATGCTGCGCGGCCTCGGCCTGGCCGTGGAGGCCGAGCAGGCGCCGTTCGAGCCGGAAGCCGGCGCCTACCAGAGCGCCCCGCACAACCATGGCCACGACCACCCCTTCGTGCGTCTGCACGCCCATTCCTGAACTGCCGTTGGAGCCCTCGATGAAAAAGACCCTCGCCCTTGTCCTGCTGCTGGTAGCGGTACCTGCGTTCGCTCACCCGGGCCATGACAGCAACCCGCTGCACGATGGCCTGCTGCATCCGCTGACCGGCCTCGACCACCTGTTGATGCTGCTGGGCACCGGTGTGCTGGCGGCACTGACCCGACGCAACCTGGCACTGCCCCTGGCGACCTTGGGCGCGATGTTCGCCGGTGCCGTATGCGGGCACCTGTTCGGTGACGTGCTGGGCATGGAGACGATGATCATCGGTTCCCTGCTGGTGGCCGCCGCCGCGCTGTTGGTGCCCGACCGACAACTGCTGCTGGCCCTGGCCATGCCGGTGTTCGCCCTGTTCCATGGCTGGGCCCATGGCGTGGAGGCCACGCCGAGCGCGTTCTGGCTGTTCAGCGCAGGTTTCGTCACGGTCAGCGGCCTGCTGTTGCTGGCCGGTTTCGCCGTAGGTTGCCTGCTGCGTCGGCACAGCGGCCTGCAGAAGGCCTTCGGTGGCGGCCTGCTGGCCGGCGCCGCCATGGTACTGGCCGGCTGATGGACAGCGACCTGGCGCTGCTGCGCCTGCTGCAACTGGCGAGCCCGGGCCTGCCGGTGGGTGGCTTCACCTACTCGCAGGGCCTGGAGTGGGCCGTCGAGGTGGGCTGGGTGGGCGACGTCGCAAGTTTCGGCGCGTGGCAGCGCGAGCAGTTGCACGACACCCTGGGCTATCTCGATTGGCCGGTGCTGGCGCGCCTGTACCGCGCCTGCCAGGCCGGCGATGCCGAGGCCTTCGGCCAGTGGAGTCGCTTCCTGCTGGCCAACCGCGAGACCGCCGAGCTGCGCCTGGAGGAGCGCCAGCGCGGCAGCGCCCTGGCGCGCCTGCTGGACGGTTGGCAACTGGCCCAGGCACCGGCCTGGCGGGCTAGCCTCGAACTCAGCCAACTGGGCGGTATGGCCTGGTTGGGTGCACATTGGTCGATCCCGCTACGCCAGTTGGCCCTGGGCCATGGCTATGCCTGGCTGGAAGGCGCGGTGATGGCTGGCGTCAAGCTGGTGCCGTTCGGCCAGCAGGCTGCCCAGACTCTGCTGCGCGACTTGGGCGAGGCGCTGCCGACGGCGCTCGACCAGGCCCTGGCGCTGGAGGACGACCAGCTCGGTGGCGGCCTGCCGCTGTTGGCGATCGCCTCGTCACGTCATGAAACCCAATACACCCGTTTGTTCCGTTCCTGAGGACTGCCTCCATGCAAAGCTACCAGCAACCCCTGCGCGTCGGTGTCGGCGGCCCGGTCGGCTCCGGCAAGACCGCGCTGCTCGAAGCGCTGTGCAAGGCCATGCGCGATCATTACCAGATCGCCGTGGTGACCAACGACATCTATACCAAGGAAGACCAGCGCATCCTCACCGAGGCCGGCGCCCTGGAGCCTGAGCGCATCGTCGGCGTGGAAACCGGCGGCTGCCCGCACACCGCCATCCGCGAGGACGCCTCGATGAACCTGGCCGCGGTGGAAGCGCTGGCGCGCCGCTTCGGCAACCTCGAGGTGATCTTCGTGGAAAGCGGCGGCGACAACCTGAGCGCTACCTTCAGCCCGGAGCTCGCCGACCTGACCCTCTACGTGATCGATGTCGCCGAAGGCGAGAAGATCCCGCGCAAGGGCGGGCCGGGCATCACCAAGTCGGATTTCCTGGTGATCAACAAGACGGACCTGGCGCCGTACGTCGGCGCCTCGCTGGAGGTGATGGCGCGCGACACCCAGCGCATGCGCCCGGAGCGGCCGTGGACCTTCAGCAACCTGAAAAAGGGCGAGGGGCTGCAGGCGGTGATCGACTTCATCGTCGAGCGGGGGATGCTGGGCGTCAGGTGATCGGGCCTGCGCCTAGCGGCTGCCAAAGGCTGGAGCGCGCACCCTTTCCAGATGTATCTCTGCTCGGGTACTGCGTAGCGTTTGCCGGTTGTTGGCATAAGGCCGACCAACGCAAACCGAGGAGCGCTAATCATGAAAGTAACGGTGATGGTTGCCTTGCTGGCGATCGCAGGGCCGGTCCAGGTCGCACAGGCGCAGGAGGCGACGGCAGTGATGCCGAAGACGACCAGCCCCGTCGGCATCGGGCAGAACGTGGCCGAAAACAGTCGGGGGGATGGCGAGGCTGCCAATCCGGAGCAGGTGCCACTGCGCAGAACACCCAGGTCGATCGGGCCGGTGCTACCTATACCCTGCGAGTCGGGCTACAAGCGTATTGGGGATGACTGCGTACTTGCCGACGTTGAGTTTGAATGACGTGAATGGCTGGATACTACCGGGAGAGGTTGCGGTGGTATCCGGCATACGTAGGTAGCGACAGCCCTTTGCGCGCTTCGTTTGGAAAGCCCAGCAGCGCACCCTCCGTTTCAACGTCGCACATCATCGGCATCAGGATGTGAGCGCCTCGACCCGGTTCCGCCCATTCTGCTTGGCCTTGTACAGCTGTTCGTCGGCCTGCTTGAGTACCGTCTCGGCCAGCAGGGTATCGGGCTGGCGGCAGGCCACGCCGATGGACAGGGTCAGCCGGCCGACGTAGGGTGTCTCGGCCTGCTCGACGGCCTGGCGGATACGTTCGGCGATTTGCCGGGCATCGGCCGGGCCAGTGTCCGGCAGTAGCATGGTGAACTCCTCGCCGCCGACCCGGCAGGCCAGGTCGTGGCTACGCGAGCCATGGCGCAGCAGGTTGGCCAGGTGCTTGAGCACCTCGTCGCCGGCATCGTGGCCGTGGGTGTCGTTGACCCGCTTGAAATGATCGATGTCCAGGGCCAGTACGGCGAAGTCGCGGCCGCTGGCCATGAGCGTGTCTAGGGCGGCCTGCAGTGCCCGGCGGTTGGCCAGCCCGGTCAGGGCGTCGCTCTGGGCTTCCAGGCGCAGGAGGCCGAGCTTGTCCTGCAGCAGCCGCTCGCCGGTGAGCAGGGCGCTGCGGATGGCGGCGGCCTCGGCATACCAGGCATCGATTCGCGGCTGCTCCTCGCCGGCCTCGTTGGCCGTCAGGTGGGTCGCGCGGCGGGCCAACTGGCGCAGTGGCCGGGTCAGCCGGTGGGTCATCCACAGCACCAGCAGCAGGCCGACCACGCTGGCCGGCAGGATATGCAGCAGCATCTTGCGCATCAGTTCGGTGAGCGGGGCGAGGGCACGCGCTTCGGGTTGCTGGGCCACCACGGCCCAATGGGCGGCGGGTACCGGGGCGAAGCCGGCGAGCATGGGGATGCCGATGTAGTTGGGGGCTTGCAGGGTGCCGCTCTCGCCGCGCAGCGCTGCGCTGAGGGTCGGGCTGCCGCTGATCGCTTCGCCGATGCGTTGGTAGTCCGGGTGATAGAGCAGGCGCGCGTTGGCATCGGCGACGAAGGCGTAGGTGCCATCGTGGTGGTAGTGAGCGCCAATCACCGTATGCAGCGCGCTTTCTTTCTTGAGGAACACCGAGCCGCCGACGATGCCGAGGAAGCGGCCATCGTCGGCGAAGATCGGCTCGCAGATGAACACCACCAGGTCGCCGCCCTGGGAGGTGTAGGCCCGGCTGACCAGGGGGCGGCGTTCGCTCACCGCTTGCTGGATCTCGGGCGAGCGGTACGGGAGGCTGGCGATCTGGCGGATGTCCGGGTAGGCCGTGAGCACGTGGCCCTCGGCATTGGCGATGACGATGGAATTGAAGTCCTCGTCCTGGGCCTGCAAGCGCACGGCTTCGGCACGCAGCAGGGCTGGATCGTCGAGACCCGCGGCCAGCAGGCCGGCGCTGTAGCGCAGGTGACTGTGCGCCGAGCGGAGGAATTCGCCGATGCTCGACGCCACTTTGCTGGCGTAGGCCTGGTTGGCCTGCAGGGCGACCTGCACCAGGGCGTCGCGTTGCACCCGGTAGGCCACGTAGAGGCTGTTGCACAAGGTGGCCAGGCAAGCCAGCACTACCATGCCGAGCACGAGGGTACGCAAGTCGAAGAATGGGCGGCGGCTGGGCATGCGGGGCCTTCGGCGCAGGGGCGACGGAGTCCAAGTATGGCCGCTTCGTCAAGAATCGCCGGGCGGCCCGGCCGTTTCGCCGATCGGCGGCGTGTGCCTCACAGGCCCTTGCGGCGGTCGCTCGGGTGGCCTTGCAGCGAACCTAGCAGCTTGAGCGTCGTGCCGTCGGCCAGGGTCAGGACCAAGTCCTCGATGGTGCCGGCCAGGCGATCGGGAAAGATCGGCTGGCCGTCCGGGTCGACATCGTCGTAGTAGAAGCGCGTGCCCTCCAGCCAGCCGAGGGCGGTCTGCAGGTCGGGGCCGAGGTAGTACTTGCCGTCGAGGAAAAAACCGGAGAACTGCCAGGTACGCTCCTCGTTGTCGAGGGTATAGCGTTCGCCAGGTTGCATGCCGGTTGCGGGGTCGAGCATGGGACGGGCCTCCTTCGCTGGGATGCTGGGTAGAAAGCCCAGGGGCCAGGAGGTTCCTTCCACAGGATGGACGTGTATCCGGCCGTGATTGGATGGAATCGTCGCCAGGCTGGGCAGTCCCACCTGTTATGCGGGCGCGTTGCGTGCCTGCCCAGGCGGGTACGACGCCCGACGCATCCAAGCCATGGAGAATCGTCATGAAAACAGTGCTAATGACCGCATTGCTGGCCGCCGCTGGCCTCGCCCAGGCCGCCCAGACCGTGGAGCTGACGCTCGCGGCGCCCGACGGGCCCGGCAAGCCGATCGGTACCGTGAGCATCGAGCAGAGCCAGTACGGCGCCGTGCTCACGCCAGACCTGAAGGACCTGCCACCGGGCGTGCATGGCTTCCACTTGCACCAGCGGCCCTCGTGCGAGCCGGCCGAGGAAAACGGCAAGCCGGTGCCGGCCGGTGCCGCCGGCGGCCATTGGGACCCGGACGCCACCAATGCCCACAAGGGCCCTTACGACGACAGTGGCCATCGTGGCGACCTGCCGGCTTTGTATGTCGCGGCCGATGGCACGGCGACCTACCCGGTGCTGGCACCACGCCTGAAGGCCGGTGACTTCAAGGGGCATGCCTTGATGGTGCACGCCGGTGGTGACAACCACAGCGACCACCCCGAGAAGCTCGGTGGTGGCGGGGATCGGGTGGCCTGCGGGGTGGTGCAGTAGCGCCACCCCTGCGCGGGGCCGGCCTGGATAGCGCAAATATGCCCAGGCCTTAGGCAAATCCTTGCGTCTTTCCTGCGCCCGCCAGGCCGGCGCTGGGGTAAGGTGGCAGGAAAGATCCCCGCGCGCCGCCCTTAGGCGCCAGAGAGGTGCCTGTGGCTTCCTATACCTTGCGACAACTCAAGTACTTCGTCACCACCGTGGAGGCCGGCAGCGTGGCCGAGGCCTCCCGCCAGCTGTACATCGCCCAGCCGTCGATCTCGACGGCGATCAAGAGCCTGGAGGAGAGCTTCGGCGTCCAGCTGTTCATCCGCCACCATGCCCAGGGCGTGTCGCTGACCCCCAGCGGTAAGCGTTTCTACGCCAAGACCAAGGCCCTGCTGCAGATGACCCACGAGTTCGAGCAGAATGCCTTGGCCGACAACGACACGGTGGCCGGACAGATCGACATCGGCTGCTTCGAGACCGTGGCGCCCTTGTACCTGCCCAGGCTGATCGCCGGCTTTCGCGAGCGCTACCCCGGCGTGGACATCCGCCTGCGCGACGGCGAGCAACAGGACCTGATCCAGGGGCTGACCGCCGGTACCTTCGACCTGGCCTTCCTTTACGACCATGACCTGGACGGCACCATCGAGGCCGAACCCCTGATGCCGCCGCAGAAACCTTATGTATTGCTGCCGGAAAAGCACCGCTTCGCCGGACAGGCCCAGGTGTCGCTGCGCGACCTGTGCCCGGAGCCGATGATCCTGCTCGACGTGGCGCCCAGCCGTACCTACTTCGTCAGCCTGTTCAACGAGCTGGGGCTGACGCCGAACATCGTCTTCAGTTCGCCGTCGATCGAGATGGTGCGGGGGATGGTGGGGCAGGGGTTCGGGTTCTCGCTGCTGGTGACCCGGCCGCATTCGGAGTGCACCTATGACGGGCAGCGGTTGGTGACCGTGGACATCGCCGAGCCGGTGGCCCTGTCGGGGCTTGCGGCGGCGCGCTTGAAGCGGGTGCAGTTGACCAAGCCGGCGCAGCTGTTCGTCGAGTTCTGCCGGGAGGAGCTGGCGCGGTTCTGAGCCGTAGTCCTGGGGCTGCTTTGCAGCCCTTTCCGGCCGGGCCGGTCGGAAAGGGGCGCGAAGCGCCCCCAAAATGGGTAAAGGGCCTACACCTGCTCAGGCACCACCGCGATCACATCGATCTCCATCAGCCACTCAGGCTGGGCCAACCCCGCCACCACCAGCCCGGTGGAAATCGGGAACACACCCTTGAGCCACTTGCCGACCTCCTGGTACACCGGCTCGCGGAAGCGAGGGTCGGTGATGTAGGTGGTGGTCTTGACGATGTGCGACAGGTCCGAGCCGGCCTCCTCGAGCAGTTGCTTGACGTTCTTCATCGCCTGCTCGGCCTGGGCACGGGGATCGCCCAGGCCCACCAGGCGGCCGTCGAAGTCGGTGCCGACCTGGCCGCGCACATAGATGGTGTTGCCGGCGCGCACGGCCTGGCAGAGGTCGTTGTCCAGCGACTGGTTGGGGTAGGTCGCCTTGGTGTTGAACATGCGGATACGGGTATGGGTAGGCATCAGTGAACTCCGAGGGTGCTGACTTTCTTGATCGGGGAAGGGGTGTGCTCGGCATCCGCCGCGCGCTGCTCGCGGTCGCGGTAGGCCAGGTAGGTGCGCTGGGTGGCGATATGGCCGGCCACGTGCTTGGCGTCGTGCCACACGCCCCAGATGAACGAAGAGCCACGGCGCGACAGCCAGGGCAGGCCGAGGAAGTACACCCCAGGCTCCTTGGACACGCCGCGCTGGTGCTGCGGCTTGCCATTGGCGTCGAAGGCATCGACCTGCAGCCAGCTGAAGTCCACGCCATAGCCGGTGGCCCAGATGATCGTGCTGACGCCAGCCTCGGCCAGGTCCAGTTGCAGCAGCGGCTCGCTGATGCACGCAGGGTCCGGCAGACGCTTGCGGGCCTCGGGCTCTTCCGGCAGGTCCAGGCCGTTGCGCTCGACGTAGGCATCGGCGGCATCGAGCAGGGCCAGGTAGTTCTCGTCGCCACGACGGATGTTGTCGGCCAGGTCGGGCTGGAAGGTGACCACGCCGTCGGCGAAGGCCTTGGTCAGGCCGACCAGGGTCATGCCTTGGTGGGCCAGGGCGCGGAAGTCCACGGTATGGCCGCCACGGGCGCCGCTGACGGCGATGGTCACGTGCTCGCGGCCAGGCTTGGCGATTTCCGCGTCCCATTCGCCGAGCACGCCCAGCCACCAGCAGAAGTCACGGTTACGGTAGCTGCGTGGCGGGCGGTCATGGGCGCCTACCGACAGGTAGACCTTGCGCCCGGCACGCATCAGTTCCTCGGCGATCTGCACGCCCGAGGAGCCGGCACCGACGACCAGCACCGCGCCTTCGGGCAGTTGCTGAGGGTTGTAGTAGGCGGCCGAGTGGATCTGGTGCAGGCGTTCGTCCTTCGGCGCGATGGCCGGGATCACCGGGCGCTGGAACGGGCCGGTGGCGGCCACCACACGGTTGGCGTGGATCATGCCCTCGTTGGTTTCGATGGTGAAGCCCGGGCGGTCGGCGTTGCGCACCACTTTCTTCACCTCGACGCCGGTGCGCACCGGCAGGTTGTACTTGCGCACGTAGGTCTCGAAGTAGTCGGCGACCTGGTCCTTGCCAGCGAAGGCATCGGGGTCGAGGTCGAATTCCAGCCCTGGGAAGCGGTCGTGCCAGACCGGCCCGTTGGCCACCAGGGAATCCCAGCGGCCGGTACGCCAGGCTTCGGCGATGCGCTTGCGCTCCAGCACCAGGTGGGGCACGCCGAGTTTGCTCAGGTGCTCGCTCATGGCCACGCCGGCCTGGCCGGCACCCACCACGAGGGTGTCGATTTCGATTGTGTTCATTGTCATGTCCGATCCCTTCTTGAAAGGCGGTTTTATTCAGGTCGGTTGGGAGACCGTCTTTGCCTGGGGCCAGACTAGGGATGCGCTTTGGATCGCGAAATTATTATTTAGCTAATGCTTGCCCATAAATTGACGAAGGCCTTGTGATACGGGGCTTTGAGCCATGCTGGAGGCCATTGGCGCGGGCAATTTCCTGGCCCTTGGCCCGGCTTAGTTTTTTCCTGCCCAAGACCCAGGAAAAAGGTGGTTTCGTGGGCCGGCCGCTTCTGCCCAGAATGCCTTCGATTACGCGAAAGTTCGCTTTTCGCAGTGCATGGGACAGACACGATCAGGAGTCGCAGACATGACCTTTTCCATCATTGGCCGCTGCCAGGAAACCGGCCAGTTGGGCATCGCCATCAGCTCGTCGAGCATCGCCGTGGGCGCCCGCTGCCCCTGGGTACGCGCCGGTGTGGGTGCCGTGGCCACCCAGAACATCACCTTGCCGGCCCTCGGCCCGCAGATCCTCGATGTCCTGGAGCAGGCCCAACTGCCACCTGCCGCCGCCCTGGACCGGGTACTCAGCGCCAACGGCTGGAGCGAGTATCGCCAGGTCACGGTGATCGACAGCCAAGGCCAGGTGGCGCTGTTCACCGGCAAGGAGGCCCTAGGCGTGCACAACGCCGTGGCGGGCGAGCAATGCGCGGCGGCGGGCAACCTGCTGACCTCCACCCAGGTCATCGAAGCCATGGTCGAGGCGTTCGAACAGGCCGACGGGCACCTGGCTGACCGCCTGCTGGCCGCCATGCACGCCGCGATCGCCGCCGGCGGCGAGGCGGGGCCTGTGCATTCGGCGGCGCTGAAGATCGCCGGCGAGCTGACCTGGCCGCTGGTCGACCTGCGCGTGGACTGGACGGACGAAGACCCCATCGCGGCCCTCGACCAGCTCTGGCAGGCCTACCGGCCGCAGATGCAGGACTACGTGACCCGCGCCCTGAACCCCACCGCCGCGCCGAGCTACGGGGTGCCTGGCGATGAGTGAGTTCACCAGCCGTGAGCTGCTGGCCAGGCTGGTCGGTTTCGCCACGGTCAGCCGCGACTCCAACCTCGAGTTGATCGCCTTCGTCCGCGACTACCTGGCGGGCCTGGGCGTGCACAGCGAGTTGTTCCACAACGCCGAAGGCACCAAGGCCAACCTGTTCGCCACCATCGGCCCCACGGACCGCGGCGGCGTGGTGTTGTCCGGGCATACCGACGTGGTACCGGTGGATGGCCAGGCCTGGAGTGTCGAGCCGTTTCGCCTGAGCGAACAGGATGGCCGCCTGTACGGGCGCGGCACCGCCGACATGAAAGGCTTCATCGCCTCGGTGCTGGCGGCGGTACCGGCGATGCTCGCCGAACCCTTGAAGGTGCCGGTGCACCTGGCGTTTTCCTATGACGAGGAAGTGGGCTGCCTGGGTGTGCGCTCCATGCTCGCGGCCCTCGAGCAGCGCCCGCACAAGCCGCGCCTGTGCCTGATCGGCGAACCGACCGAACTCAAGCCAGTGCTCGGCCACAAGGGCAAGCTTGCGATGCGTTGCCAGGTGCACGGTGCGGCCTGCCATTCGGCCTACGCGCCCTATGGGGTCAATGCCATCGAATACGCGGCGCGGTTGATCGGCAGGCTCGGTGAGATCGGCGACGGCCTGGCCCGCCCGGAGCAGCACGACACCCGCTTCGACCCGCCGTTCTCCACGGTGCAGACCGGCGTGATCAAAGGGGGCAGGGCGCTGAACATCGTCCCGGCCGAGTGCGAGTTCGACTTCGAGGTACGTGCCTTGCCCGGTTTCGAGGCGCAGGCCGTGGTCGACCAGTTGCAGACCTACGCCGAGGCCGAGCTGCTGCCGCGCATGCGTGCGGTGGATGCCGGCAGCGATATCCGCCTGCAGCCGCTGAGCGCCTACCCGGGGCTGGCCACCCCGGCTGACAGCGAGGCGGCGCAGTGGGTCGCGCTGCTCAGTGGTTCGAGCGAGTTCACCACCGTGGCCTTCGGCACCGAAGGCGGGCTGTTCGACCAGGCGGGCATTCCCACCGTGGTGTGCGGGCCTGGCAGCATGGACCAGGGGCACAAGCCGGATGAGTACCTCAGTGTCGAGCAGTTGCAAGGGTGCGATGCGATGCTTGGGCGGTTGCTGGCGTATCTCAGGGGGCATTGAGTGTGCAGGGGGCTGCGAAGCGGCCCCAAATGGCAACAGAACGTCTTGACTGACCGGCAGTTCAGCCAACCCAGCTCACCTTTTGTCCTGGATCTACTATTTCTTGGGATCGATATGATATGCCGGACCGAAACCGCCCCTTAGAATGGCGTTATCCCGGATGTCGCAAGGCCCGCGTCCATGGTTTCCCAAGAACGAGTAGAACCCCTGCAAGCCCCGCAGATCGCCACATCGGTCAAGCCGGAACTGCGCGTCGGCTTCGTGCTGATGAACCAGTTCACCCTGGTGCCGGTGGCCGGCCTGGTGGACTCGCTGCGCTTTGCCGCCGACAAGTCGTTCCGCAGCCAGCAGGTGTACTGCCAGTGGGACTGGATGACCCTCGACGACCAGCCGATCAGCGCCAGTTGCGGCATGCCCGTCTCGCCGACCAAGCCCTTGAACCTGTGGGCGCAGTACGACTACATCGTCCTCGCCGGCGGCTTGCTGGGCGAGACCCGCAATCCGCCGGCCTGGTTGCTGGAGGCGCTGCGCGACCTGCATGCGGCGAACGTACCGATCATCGCCCTGTGTTCCGGCTCGTTCGTGCTGGGCAAGGCCGGCCTGCTCGATGGCCGGCGCTGCGCGGTGCACTTCACCTTGCGCGATGAGTTCAAGGAGCGCTTTCCCCTGGCCACCATGGTGATCGACAAGAGCTACGTGGACGATCGCGGCATCATCACCTGCCCCGGCGGCACCGCCATCGACCTGGCGGCCAGCCTGATCCGCCGACACTGCGGCGCGGTGCGGGCGCAGAAGGGCCTGGAGTACCTGCTGGTGGACGAGCGGGCGGAGGAGGCGCGGGAGGAAGCGGCCAGCGTCTACCAGAACGATCGTGTCCAGCGCGCCATTGCCTTCATGCGCGCCAACCTGGATGCCTCGATGACCCTCAAGGCCGTGGCCGAGGCGGTCGGCACCCACCCCCGGCAACTGCACCGGGAGTTCGTCGCCAACACTCAGGAGCCGCCTGCCAATTACTGGCGCAAGCTGCGCCTGGACCATGCGCGGCGGCTGCTGGTCAATACCAGCCAGAACATCACCACCATCGCCCTGGCTTGCGGGTTTTCCGATGCTTCGCACTTCATCCTGTGGTTTCGCAAGCAGTATGGCGAGACGCCGTACAGCTTCCGCAAGCGGCGGCATGAGGTGGAACGCTTCGACTGGCATGGGGACAAGGTGGGGCTGGACCCGGAGTTGTAGCAGGAGGATTGTAGGGGCTGCACAGCAGCCCCGGCGTTCTCAACGCTGCCCGAAGGCCTGGATCTCGATCCGGTACTCAGGCGTTGCCAACGCCGCGCCCACGCACGCCCGCACCGGTGGTTGGTCGCCAACCCAAGCGTCGTACACCTCGTTCATCGCCTTGAACTCGCCCATGTCGGCCAGCCAGATCTGCATGCGGGTGAGGTTGCTCTTGGTGGCGCCGACCTGGGCCAGCCAGTCGTCGAGCTGGGCCAGCACGCAGCGGGTCTGCGACGCGATATCCCCAGGCGCCAGGGCCACGATCCCCGACGTCTCGATGCGCCCATCGACGATTACCAATTGGCTGGCGCGCGCTCCGGGGTTGATACGTTCGATCATCCTGGCGCTCCTTCAGAACAGCACATAGGTCTTGCGCAGGGGCTCGCGGATATCCCACACGCCCTCGCAGTTCTCCGGAAACAGCACGGCATCGCCGGCGCGCAGTTCCACCGGTTCGCCACCGTCCGGGGTGAAGGTGCACCAGCCGCTGACGATATGGCTGAACTCACGGTTCTTCAGGTGCCGGCGGAACACGCCCGGGCTGCTTTCCCAGACGCCGATGCTGGCGTTCACCGCCTCATCGGTCTGGTGTTGCCCGGTGGCGGCCTGGGCGATCGGCTCGCCGATCGGCAACTTGGCAGGTGCCAGCTCGCCCAGGGGCGATTCGGCGGCATTGCGCACGACAGTCAGTACTTGGCTCATGAAAACAGGCTCCTTGAGGTGTTGCGAGCAGGGGTGGTCATGCAGGGACTATCGCACCGGGGCGCTGGCCGGCCATATAACGCCTGGGACGAGTCATGGAAGGTGGCCGCCGGCTTATGCAAGTTGTCATGGATGTTCTAGGGGGCAAGGCAGGAGGCTTTCTATCGTGTCGGGACAATCACAAGAAACCGGAGACCCTCGACATGAAAAACACCCAGGCCATCCCAATGGAGCACGCCGCATGACCCGCTCGGCACTGGAGCGCCTCGACGGCGAATGCTTCGACGTGCTGGTCGTCGGCGCTGGCGCGGTGGGCTGCGCCGCCGCCCGGCAACTGGCCGCGCGCAATTTCCGCACCCTGCTGGTGGACCGTGGCGATATCGGCGCCGGCACCTCATCCCGCTCCAGCCGCATGCTGTATTCCGGGTTGGGCTACCTGGCTGCGCGCTACCCCTTGTGGCAGATCCCGCTGCGCCCGCTCGACATGTGGCAGCGCCTGCGCTACACCCGCGAGGTGATGCGCTGTCGCGCCGAGCTGGTCAAGGAAATGCCCGGGCACCTGACCAAGCACCGCTTCCATTATCCGTTCCGCCAGGGCGACCGTTATCCGCCATGGCTGGTGGACATGGGCTTTCGCCTGGTCGAGGCCCTGGGCGGCTGGAAGGTGCCGCTGGCCTACCGGCGCCTGTCGCGGGACAAGGCCGCAGGCGAGAGTGCCATGGCCGCCGACCTGGGCGGGCCATTGCGCGGAGTCGGGGTGTTCGAGGAGTACATGTACGCCTGGCCCGAGCGCATCTGCGTGGACACGGCGCTGGACGCCGAATGGCGTGGCGCCACGCTGCGCACCTACACCCGCGTCAGCCAGCTCGAGCGCGCCGATGGCCACTGGTGGGTCACCCTGGATGAGCAGGCCCCGGAATGCCTGGGTCAGGCCCGGGTCAAGGCCCGGGTGGTGATCAACGCCGCCGGGCCTTGGGTCGACCGGGTACCGGGCGCGGGTGGCGACAGCGATACGCGCGTGCTGGGCATCAAGGGCGTCAACGTCATGGTGCGCCTGCCCGAGTCCTACCGTGGCCAGGGGTTGGAGGCGTTCTCCAGCAAAGGCGAGCCGTTCTATGTCTTCCCCTGGCGCGACTTCCACTTCATCGGCCCCACCGAGTCGACGTTCACCGACAACCCGGACCAGGTGCGTGTGCAGGACAGCGAGATCGACTACATCCTCGGCGAGGCCAACCACCTGTTCCCCGAGCTCGGGCTGACCCGCGCCGACGTGCAGCACTGCTGGTGCGGCGTGCGTCCTACCTCGACCCTCGACGGCCGCACCGCCTACCTGCCGGTGCGCCTCAGCGAAGCGGCGGACAAGCCGGACCTGCTCACCCTGACCGGCTCGACCATCATGCTCCACCGCCACGCGGCGCGGGTAATCGCCCGGGCGGTGGAGCGGCGGCTGGGCAAGCGTGGCGCCGCGCCGAAGGGCATGCTCGAGCGGGAGCGGGTGGCGGCGGACGACATTGCCCGCCTCGTTGCCCGCGAGCATGTGGTACGCCTGGTGGACCTGGTGCGCCGGCGCCTGCCTTGGGGGCTGGACCCGGACCTGGGGCGCCAGCGCGTGGAGCAGCTATCGCAGGGCATGGCGGCGGCGTTGGGCTGGTCCGAGGTGCGGCGGCAGGAAGAGCTGCGGTATTTCGAGGAGGATACGGCGCGGGTGTACCGGCAGTTGTGAGGGCCGCAGCGGCTCGCGTGGGCTGCTTTGCAGCCCATGACCGCTGAACCGGCCTCGGGGTGTGCCCGCGAATACCGCTACCGCGACCGTGTCAACAGGCCATCGAGCACCACTTCGCAGGCCGCTCCCCAGCTCGTGCTGGAAGGCTGGTGCATGAGCACCGCCAGGCCGTCGGCAGTGAAGGTGCCCGGCGTGGCGATCGCCTGGCCCAGGGCCTTGAGGGGCTGTTCGGGCTGACGCTGGGCACTGGCCACACAGTCCTGCAGGTTGCCCAGCACCAGGGCCCGCGCCTGCTCCGGCGGCAGGCCCTTGTCGCTCAGCCATTGCTGCAGGTCGTGCAGCAGGAAGTAGAACCAGCCGTTCATGCACGCCGCGACGGTGGCCAGTTCGAACGCCGACTCGTCAGCGACCACCACCAGGTTGCCGAGTGGGCCCAGGCATTGTTCGGTGGGCCCATCCGCCGGGCAGACCACCACGGTGGACTGGTTGTACTGCGCCGCGTACGACAGCATCGCGCGGACGCAACGGGCGCCAGGAAAGGCCGTCGCCAACTGCTCCAGGCTCACCCCGGCCGCCAGCGACACCAGGCGCTGCCCAGGCCGCACCTGCACCTGCGCCGCCAGTTCGCCGAGCGACCCGGGGCGCACGCCGAGCACCAGCAGCTCGGCCTGCTCGACCACCGCCTGGTTGTCGGGCAGCACCTGGCAACCGTATTCCCGGGCCAGGGCCGCGGCCCGCTGGGCATTGCGTGGAGAGAGCAGGATGGCGCCGGTGAAGCCGCTGCGGCGCAGGCCATGTACCACTTTTTCGGTCAGCTCGCCGACCCCTAGGATGCCCAGGCTGTGCATGCCGCCTCCTTCAGCTTTCCAGGCCGGCGCGACGCTGGCCCCAGAACAGGTTCATGTTGACCCCCAGGCTGAGGAACGGCTCTGGTGGGTTGCGGTTCGGCCCAGCGCCGCCGAGCAGGAAATCGATCAGTTCGTCGCGCTCGCCCGCCAGCCAGTCGGCCAGCAGGGTGCCGGTGGCGGTGCCGCGGGTGATGCCCAGGCCATTGCAGCACAGTGCCCCATGGATGTTCGGCGTCAGGCTGCCGAAGAACGACAGGTGGTTGCGCGACAGGCACATGGAACCGCCCCAGGTGTATTCGAACGGCATGCCCGAGAGCATCGGGAAGCGCCGTTCGAACGATTCGCGGTGCTGGCGCCCGGCGCGGTCCAGGTAGCGCTGCTGGGCACGGCCGTCGGCGTTGAAGCTGAAGCTGTTGCGTACCAGCAGGCGCTGGTCGGGGGTGCGGCGCAAGGTGCTGCCGAACGGGTCGGCGGGGATGATGCCCCAGGTCGGCTTGCCGCCCAGGCGCGCCTGTTCCTCCTCGCTCAGTGGGCGGGTCATGCTGGCGTAGGTGAATATCGGCAGCAGGCGCCCGGGCAAGAAGCCGAAGTGGCTGGCGAAGGCGTTGTTGGTCAGCAGCAACTGGTCGGCGACGATCTCGCCATCCGGATGCCTGAGGGTGATGCGCCGGCCTTGCTCGAGGTGGCTGATCGGCGTGTTCTCGTACAGCGTGACATTGCCCGGCAGGCTATCGGCCAGGCCCTTGACCAGGCTCGCCGGTTGCAGCAGCTGGGTGCCGGGGGTGTACAGCGCCTTGCGGTAGAAGGCAGTGCCCAGGTGCGCGGGCAGGTCACGGGCGTCGATCATCTCGTAGGGCTGGCCGAGCTTGTCCAGGCCGCTGCGGTAGGCATCCAGCACCGCCAGGCCCTTGTCCTCCACCGCCGCCTGGTACTTGCCGTCCGGGCGCAGTTGGCAGTCGATGCCATGCTCGGCGATCAGTTGCCTGAGGATCGTTTGGGCGCGCAGGTTGAGCTTGAGGTTCATCCTGGCCGTGGGCAAATCGCCAATGTAGTCAGCAGCGCCAATGTCGTGGGGCAGGTCGATGGCAAAGCCGGAGTTGCGCCCCGAGGCGCCGAAGCCTACCTGCTGCGCCTCGACCAGGATCACCTGGTCGCCGGGGTGACGCAGGGCCAGTTGCCGGGCGGCGGCAAGGCCGGTGAAGCCCGCGCCGAGCACGACCCAGCGCGCTTCGCTCCGCCCCCGGTGAGCGGGACGAGGCTGGCGCCTGGGGCTGAGGTCGAACCAGCCGCAACCGTTGTCGTCCGCGGGGGTAGAGGTGTTTCTGTACATGTTTTTTATCCGTGTTGTTTTCTCCAATATCGCACCGAGGGGGCAGGGGGGATATAACGTGCGGGACGGCTCATGGAAGGTTTTGCCGGCAAACGGTTTTACAGCCGCCATTTGGGGGCGCGAAGCGGCTCCAGGACTACTTGGATATTGAGCCTACTCCTCACGCCCATGCGGCCGGTTCTTCACCATCACGAACAGCTTCACCCGGTCGCTCACCTCTTGCAGCAGGTGACGGAAGCCTTCCTCGCCATCCTGCCCCACCGGATCGACGAAGCTCCAGGTGATCGTCGCATTGGACTGGGGCAGCTCCGCCAGTTCGTTGGTGCGCCTGTCGCACAAGTCGATCAGGTAGTCGAACGCTTCACCGGCGAAGGTCTCCAGCGGCTTGCTCTGCAATCCTTGGCCGGATATCCCGGCATGCTCGAGCACTGCCCGTACACGTGGATCCACCTCGGTAGGTCGCACGCCGGCGCTGAAGGCCTCGAAGTGCTCGGGATCGGCATGGCGCAGCACGGCCTCGGCGATCAGTGAACGGGCGTCGTTGTGAATGCAGACGAACAGTACGCGCAGTCGTGGGTTCATGGCTCGGCACCTCGGGCGGCGGGTTGGCAGGGATGCCTGTCCAGATTAACGCCCGGTGCCCGGCGTGGGGTCGCTGTAAGGAAAAGTTCACTTTGCGAGAGCGGGCTTGTCGGGCGGCGAATCGTCGCGAACGGGTTGCAACCGACACGCCCCCGCCCATCCTCAGTGCGCCAGCGCCTGGTTCGGCCGATAAAAAATGAAGTGGCTGGTCTCGGCCGTCTTGCGGTAGGCCTTGGCCCAGTCGGGTAGTACGTGGCGGTCGTGGAAGTACAGGGCACCGCCGGTGGAGTCCTCGAGCTGCTGGTTGAGCGCCTTGCGGGCGATCTCCTTGGCCATCGCGTAGCGCTGCGCTTCCTCCACCTGGTCGGGACGCCCGTCGCACCACCAGGAAAACTGGCAGCTCCCGCGCTCCACACCCTGCTTGACCACGCCGCAGATACTGTCGGGGAAGCCGTCGTGGCCCAGGCGGTTGAGCACCACGCTGGCCACCGCGGCCATGTCCCGGGCATCGGTGCCCTTGGCTTCCCAGTAGAGGGTACGGGCCAGGCAGGTGATGCTGTCGTCCATGGGCGACTGGCCGGCCGGGTCGACTGCCTGCACCTCGCCAGGGCTGAGGGTTTCGCGTGGCTTTGGCGGCGTGGCGTCCTCGACGACCCTTTCCTCCAGCACCTCGGCCTTGTCCTCGGCGACCGCGGCCTGGGGGCTGTCGGCGGCGTGCAACGGGCCTGCGAGCAGGGCCAGGGTCAGACCGGACAGCATCCACGAGAGGCGCATGGCCATGCTCCGAAGTGTGAAGTGAATCTCAGTCTAGTGCCCTGCATGGCTTCAATCGAGCATGAGGCCCAGCACCAGTGGCAGGGTGATGGCCGCGGCCATGGTCTGCAAGGCGATGATGGTGGCCATCAGCGGGGCGTTGCCGCCCATCTGCCGGGCCATGACGTAGGATGACGACGCCGTGGGCAACGCCTGGAACAGCACCGCCACCACGGCTGCCTGGCCTCCCAGCCCGAGCAGGCGGCACAGGCCCCAGGTTGTCATTGGCAGGACCAGGAACTTGAACGCCGAGGCCGCCGCCAGCGGCCGCACCTGATGGCCCAGGCGCGCACCGCCCAGCGCCGCGCCGACGCACAGCAGGCCCAGGGGCAGGGCGGCCTGGCCCAATGCCTTGACCGTCGGTTCCAGCCCCGCCGGCAGGCCCAGCCCGCTCACCCGCAACAACAGGCCGCCGGCGCAACCGACGATCAACGGGTTGGCGAAGATCGCTCGCAGCACCGTGAGCGGTGAGCTGTGGCGTGCGCTGAAGCGGGCGAACACCAGCACGCAGAGCAGGTTGACCAGCGGCACGATAGCGGCATTGGCCACTGCCGCCAGGGCGATGCCCGCGCTGCCGTAGATCCCGGCGGCAAGGGTGGCGCCGATGTAGTTGTTGAAACGCACACCGCCCTGGAATACCGAGGTGAAGTCGGCGCCATCGTGGTGCACCACGCCTTGGTAGAGCACCAGCAGGGCGGCACCGAGCACGGTCGAGAGCATCAGCACGCCGACCATGCCCAGCACCGGCACACCGTCGAGGTTGGCGGTGGCCAGGCCGTGGAGGAACAGCGACGGTAGCAGCACGTAGTAGCTCAGACGCTCGGCGCCGGGCCAGAAGGTGTCGGCGAGGAAATGGCGGGTGCGCAGGAAAGCGCCCAGGGCGATGAGCAGGATGATGGGCACCAGGGTGGTCAGCAGCAGGTGGAGCATGGCGGCATTCCGTTGTCGGGTCTGGCACAGACTACCGCTGAGCAACGATGGGAAAAAACGGTGTTTTCTGCAGTGACTATTGAGGAAAACTGCATGGTCGCGAGGGGGATCAGCTCGCCAGGGCTGCCCCGAGCACGGCACTGAGGTGCCGGCGCTGGCTCTTTTCATGTTCCAGCAGCACCACCCGACGGGTCAGCTGCGGTTCGCCGAAGGGCAGGCGGATCGCCGGCGGCAGGCGTTCCAGGTCATCGTCGGCCATGGGAATGATGGCCACGCCCAGGCCCATGGCGGCCATGCGCGCCAGGGCTTCCTGGCTGTCCAGCTCCATCTGTTCGCTGACCTGCAGGTGTTGGCGGCGCAGTTCCTGCTCGATCTGCCGGCCGGCCCAGGCGCGCTTGTCGAAGCGCAGGAACGGCTGGCTGGCCAGCAACTGCGGCAGACTCTGGCCGGCGAGCTCGGTGCTGGCCACCGCCCAGAAGCGGTCCTCGAACAAGGTGGTGTACTGCAGGCACTGGGGGTAGGGGCTGACCGGCTCGGTGGTGATCGCGGCATCCAACTCGCCGTCCTCGACCCGCCGCGCCAGCTCCGCCGACATCCCCGAGGCGACGCTGATGTGCAGCTGTGGGTGATGGGCCTTGATCCATACCAGGGCCTTGGGCAGGCGCCGCGCCAGTACCGTATGGATCGCGCCGATGCGCAGCCGCCCGCGCAGGCTCGGGCCGCTGGCCAGGGCGTCGGCGAGTTCGTCGTAGGCCGCCAGGATGCTTTCGGCGCGAGCCACCGCCAACTGCCCGGCCTCGGTCAGCGCCACCTGGCGGCGGCTGCGGTCGAACAGGGTGACCTGCAGTTCGTCTTCCAGGGTCTTGATGTGCAGGCTTACCGCCGAAGGGGTCAGGCTGAGCAGGTCGGCAGCCCGGGCGAAAGTGCCGTGGCGGGCGATGGTCACCAGGGTGCGCAGGGCTTTGAGGGACATGCGAACGGCCTCCGGGGTGGGGTGGCGGCACGTTACAGGCTTCGGGCGGTGGGCGGCAAGGACAGGGCTGCGTTGTCTTGCAGAGAACAAGCGCCCGAAAGCCCAACGGGTACCCTGTAGGGTCGGGCTTGCCCGCCAAAGGCAAGCCCTGTCGCCCCCGGATCAGGCCACATCCACCAGGACGATCTCGCTAT
Organism: Pseudomonas sp. I2; assembly: GCF_040984075.1. Taxonomy (NCBI): domain Bacteria; kingdom Pseudomonadati; phylum Pseudomonadota; class Gammaproteobacteria; order Pseudomonadales; family Pseudomonadaceae; genus Pseudomonas; species Pseudomonas sp. I2. The sequence goes on along the minus strand of NZ_JBCGFQ010000031.1, from coordinate 43,220 downwards.
CCTCCACGGCCGTGACCTTCAACACCGGCTCCTGCTCGATGGCCAAGCCATCCCGCGCCTTGACCCGCACCCCGTTCACCTCCACCAGCCCCTTGGCCGGCACCAGATATCCCCGGCGTTCGGCATCGAAGCGGTACTCGGCGCTTTCCCCGGCCCGCAGGGTGGCCGCCACCAAGCGTGCGTCGGTACGGATACGCAGGCTGTCTTCATCCCCGGCCCGGCCGCTGGCCAAGGTCACGAAACCCTCGCCACGCTCGCCCTTGGGAAACGGCCGGGTGCCCCACGACGGTGCTTCGCCGACCCGCTCGGGGACGATCCAGATCTGGAAGATGCGCGTGTCGACCTTCTCCAGGTTGTACTCGCTGTGGACGATGCCGGTACCAGCGCTCATCACCTGCACATCGCCAGCCTCGGTACGGCCCTTGTTGCCCAGGCTGTCCTGGTGGGTGATGGCCCCTTCGCGGACATAGGTGATGATCTCCATGTCCCGGTGCGGATGCGGTGGGAAGCCGCTGCCGGCGGCGATCAGGTCGTCGTTCCACACGCGCAGGTTGCCCCAGTGCATGCGAGCCGGGTCGTAGTACTCGGCGAAGGAGAAGTGGTGATGGGCGTCGAGCCAGCCATGGTTGGCGTGGCCGAGGCTTTCGAACGGTCGCAGTTGCAGCATGATCGTGCTCCTTGAATGGGTGGAATGACGCCATGATGCGCCAATAAAAGATCGAAAATAAGCGTAAATATCGGCTTTATATGATCTATTTAATAGATATATAAAGGTGCGGTACTCCCTGCGATTCATCGCCTAATCCCCTGATCTTCAAGCATTCGCTGGCGATTTTTTGCAGATGCGGCGAACATGGCCTGCTGATTCGACCTGCAATGGAGTGACCGTGCCCCACGAGCTTCCCCCAGCCTCGGCTGAGTTGACGCCACCGGCCCAACTGCCTTGGTTCCGCCGCCTGGCCGCGCGCCTGCTGGGCCGTGGCCTGACCCGCCTGCGGGCACAGCACCGCGACTCCTGGTTCCTCGGCCATGCCACCGGCCAGCGCAGTGGCCATGCCGACGGCCTGCGCGAAGGTTACGAGCGTGGCCGGGCGGAAGGCTACGAGGCCGGGCGCCAGGTGCTGGTGATCCGCGACGTGCGGCCCGACAGCGCCGCAGTCCCCGGTCAGGACGACGCGCTGTTCGACGACTGGCGCCTGCCGCTGAGTGCCGAGCTGAAGAAACGCTTCAAGGCCGACGTCGCCCAGCGCCTGCCCGCCCAGGCACAGCCCAGCGCGGCGCAATGGAAGCTGATCTTCAGCGATACGCCGTCCACCTGCGTGGTCGCTGGCGCGGGGGCGGGCAAGTCCACCTCGCTGGTGCTGCGCCTGCTGCTGCTGCGCCATTACCTGGGCTTCGAGCTGGACGCCATGACCGTGGTGACCTTCACTCGCGAATCGCGCAAGGACTTCATCAAGCGCCTGGTACAGGTCTTCGCCCTCTGGCAAGTCGAACTGCCGCCAGCCCAGGCCCGTGAGCTGGTGCGCACCTTCCACTCGCGCATCCTGCCGCTGGTGCGCAGCCTGCCGGGCTTCGGCCAGTTGCGCGCGTTCGAGACCCTCGGCCAGGAACTGCCCGCGGGCAACGAGGCCAACGCCGAGGGCAATCCCTTCGACCTGCGCCTGAACGACGCCCAGCGTCAGCAGCTCAACCTCTGCTACCGCGACCTGCTGCAAGGCAACCCACGTTTCGCCGAACTGGTGGCGGCGATGCGCCGTGAGGCCCTGCAGCTCAAGCCGCTGGACCCGGACCACCCCGACGTGCAGAAGCGCGTGCAGGTGACCCAGCTGGCCGCACAACGCGACGAGGAGCTGTGCGACCTGATCGAGGACCTCTGGTTCGCCGCCGGCGCCTGGCCGATCAAGGGGATCGAGCCATGCCGCGACACCGTGCAGATCCGCGGCAGTCGTTTTCACGTGCATGGCCGCCTGGAAGGCCTGGACGCCTGGGTGGTGCTGGGCTTCGACCCGTCCGAGAGCGCGCAGTACCAGCGCCCAGGGGCCAGGCTTGGAGTGCGTGCGGAGTGGGCGGTGAAGCGCACCCTGTTTCAAGCTTTCTGCGACAAGCCTTTGATATGGCTGGAAAACTACGCATCGGCAAAACGCCTGGCCGCTTCCCTGGCCGGCGATGCCGTGGCCGGGCCGGGGTTCGAGTACAAGGTCAAGGGCGAACTGGCGCCGGCGCCCTTGCTCGATGCCTTCGTCAGTGCGGCCAGCTTCATCGAGAACCTGGGCCTGGACGTGGGCACCGCCGTGGCCGGGATGCGCTTTGCCCCAGGCGACAGCGACGGGCTGTTCTTCGAGGCCCTGGCCTTGTACTGGCAGGCGCTGGAGGCGCACCTGCTGGCCCAGTCGCCACCGGTGATGACCTACAACCGCATGTTCGCCCTGTTCGGTGAGAACAACCCGGAGAACCTGCGCCTGTTGCCCGACCCGCTGCTGCGCCCGATGGCGCATCTGATGATCGATGAATTCCAGGATGTCTCGCCGCAGATCGTCAGCTGGTTGCGCGCGAGCCTGGCAGAAATCCGCCGACGCGGCCCGGCTATGCACGTCGGGCGCAACGCCGGGCATTCCTCGTTGATGTGCGTGGGTGATGACTGGCAGTCGATCTACGGCTGGCGGGGCAGCTCGCCGAAGTACTTCATGGAATTCGCCAAGACCTTTCCGTCGCCGGCCAATACCCGGGTGATGCTGGTGGAGAATTACCGCAGCCAGCAGCACATCATCGCGGCCGCCGAGCACCTGGTGAAGGGCGCGCCGGCCATCGCCGGCAAGAAGGCCAGGGCCAGCGGCCCGGCGGCCGAGCTGCCCTTGTCGCCGGTGAAGGTTTGCGAGCGCGATGAGGCGGCGCTGGCCCAGACCCTGATGGAGCATTACCAGCAGGGTGAGACGGTGATGATGTTGTTTCGAAAAACAAGCGATAAGTCGTTGATAAACGAGCATTTGGTTTCGGTTCTTCAAGTTGAGTCCAGCTTGCCGCCGGATCAGCGCCGGCTGCGCCAGCTCACCTACCACAGCGCCAAGGGCCTGCAGGCCGACGCGGTATTCATGCTCGGCGACTGCCAGTACCTGACCAGTTCGCCGTACAAGAACCAGGTCTATCGCCAGGCAGGCCTTGGCCGTGCCGGGGATGCCCAGCCGTTCGACACGGCGCAGAAGGAAGAGGTGCAACGCCTGGCCTACGTGGCCGTGACCCGGGCGGCCAGGCACTGTTATTGGCACGTGGAGCCGGCCAGCGGTGAGGCGGGGCAGCTTCGCGCCTCGGCCCAGGTCGATGGCCGGCACGTGTTCTTCGAGGACCTGCGCGGCCAGTAGCCGTGTCGTGGCCAGGGGTCGGTGTCGCGCATGCGACGGTCGTTGAGGGGCCAGCATCGCGTCGCCGCATGCGCGAAGGTGGGATGCCGGACGCCGTGCGGACGTCCGCTGCGTAGTAGCCGCCGGCATGAGGGCGGCGGCATGTCCGGCCTGGCGCGCAGGCGCCGGGCCCTGGCCAGGAGAATGCCCATGCGCTCGACCGCGACACCCAAGGATCACCTGCTTGACCTCAATGGCATCGAGATCGCCGTCCGTACCTGGGGGCCGGAGGATGGCGTTCCGGTGCTGGCCTTGCACGGCTGGCTGGACAACGCGGCCTCCTTCGAGCGCCTGGCGCCACTGCTCGACGGTTGCTTCGTGGTGGCCCCGGACCTCGTCGGTCACGGCCGTTCCGATCACCGCCGCGACGACAGCGGCTATTACCTGTGGGAACACGCCGAAGACATGCTGGCGGTGCTCGACAGCCTGGGCCTTTCGCACGTCCATGTGCTGGCCCACGGCATGGGCACGGGGATCGCCTCGGTGCTGGCGGCGTTGTCCAGTTCGATTGCCAGCATGATTTTCCTCGATGGCATGGGGGCTCCCTTCACCGTTGCCGAGGATGACCGGGTGCAGCACCTGGCCCGGGCCTACCGCCTCAAGCGTCTGGTGCGGCGCAGCCGCCTGCAAGGTTTCGCCGAGCCGGACGGCAGCCAGTTCGACAGCCTGGAAACCGCGCTGCAGCAACGCCGTAACCGCCTCGACGGCAACCTGTCGGACGAGGCCGCACGTTTGCTGGCACTGCGTGACCTGCTGCAGGTGGGCGAGGGCTATTGCTGGCGGCACGACCCGCGCCTGGTATTGCCCGAGCCCATGCCGCTGACCGAGCGTGAAGCCTGCGACCTGCTCAGGCAAATAAACTGCCCGCTGTACCTGATGCTCGGCCGCCAGGGGGCCTTCGCGGGCAGTGGTTTCGAGCAGCGCCGCGCGGCCTTGCCTGGGCATGCCCGGGTGTCCTGGCACCCCGGAGGGCATCATTTCCACCTGGAGGCGCCGGACAGGGCGCTGGTGGACCAGATCCTGCGGGTGCTGGCCAGCCACGACCTGGGCCAGTTGCAGCGCCTGGTCAACGAATGAGCGCGACCGGGCGCTGGTCGAGCCGGCGCCCGATAGGCTATGGTGCTGCCAAGCCTTTCCCTGTGCCTTGCAAGGAGGAACTGCGCATGCGGCCTTTCACCATCCAGTGCATCGACCATGTGGTGCTGCGGGTCAGTGACCTGGCGCGCAGCGTCGCTTTCTATCGTGACCTGCTCGGCTGCCAGGTGAGCCGTCAGCGGGACGACCTGGGCATGATCCACCTCGCCGCCGGCACGGCGATGATCGACCTGGTGGCGCTCGACGGCCCGCTGGGGCGTCGAGGTGGGCGAGCCGCAGCCCGTGAGGGGCGCAATGTCGATCACTTCTGCCTGCGCATCGAGCCGTTCGACGAGGCAGCCCTGGTCGGCTACCTGAACGCGGCGGGCGTGGTCGTGGAGCCCGCCGAGAAACGCTACGGTGCCGAGGGCGAGGGGTTGTCGCTGTACTGCTTCGACCCCGATGGCAACCAGGTCGAGCTCAAGGGGCCCTCCGCCGGCCCATAGGGAAAGCCCAGTACCCCGGCGGCGCCGGGATCAGGAGACTGCATGAAGGACCTCATCGTCAGCCAGCACATGATAGGCACCCCCCAGGGCAGGCTGTTTGCCCAAGCCTGGACTCCCACTCAGGCGCGGGGCGAGCCCTTCGTCCTGCTGCATGACTCGCTCGGCTGCGTGGCGTTGTGGCGCGACTTCCCCGCGCAACTGGCGCAGGCCACCGGGCGCCGGGTCGTCGCCTACGACCGGCTGGGCTTCGGCCGTTCCGATGCCCATCCCGGCCATCTGCGCCCGGGCTTCGTCGAGGCCGAGGCGCACGAGGGTTTCGCGGCCGTGCGTGGTCATTTCGGCATCGACGACTTCCTCGTCCTTGGTCACAGCGTGGGCGGTGGCATGGCCGTGGGCTGCGCAGCGGCTTTCGCCGGGCAGTGCCGGGGCCTGGTCAGCGAGTCGGCCCAGGCCTTCGTCGAGCCCCTTACCCTCGACGGCATTCGTGCCGCGCAACGGCAGTTCGCCGAGCCCGGGCAGTTGCAGCGGCTGGGCAAGTACCATGGCGACAAGGCCGAATGGGTGCTGCGGGCCTGGGTGGACACCTGGCTGAGTGAGGCCTTCGCCGGCTGGAGCCTGGATGCACTGCTGCCCAGGGTGCACTGCCCGCTGCTCAGCCTGCACGGCGACCAGGATGAATTCGGCTCGCCCGCACACCCCCGGCGCATCACCGCCCTGGCCGGTGGGCCGAGTGTCATGCAACTGCTGCCCGGCTGCGGGCATGTGCCGCACCGCGAGCAACCAGCGGCGGTGCTCGAGGCGATCGGCCGGTTCCTGGCCTGACGCGGCCATGGGCTGCGATGACCTTTCCCTTGGCGTGGCCCTCTAAACCAGGCGTTCAGGCCGGCTCAGGGCTTTGCCGTGGTGCGGTTCCCCTGCATTTGGGCGTTGCGGGGCGACGACGGCGTTGACTGTCGGGAGGAACATCCTGGGTTGTGCTGGTGTCTGCCGGATATCAGGGCCGGCCCATTACCGGCAAACCGCCCCACAGGTGCCGGCCATGGGAAAACACACCTTGCCAGCGAGAGCCTGAAACCATGAATCGCGCGTTCCCGGATGGACCCGCCTTCCGCGACCGCCGCCAGGCCGGGCGAGCCCTGGCGGCGGTGTTGCGCGCCAAGGTCCAGGGCGAGCCGTTGGTACTGGCGCTGCCACGGGGCGGGGTGCCGGTGGCCTTCGAGGTCGCCGAGGCCTTGCAGGCACCGCTGGACGTGGTGCTGGTGCGCAAGATCGGTGCACCGGGCAATGCGGAGTTCGCCATCGGCGCGGTGGCCGAAGGCAACCCGCCATTCTGCGTGGCCGACCAGGCTGTGATGGACATGTTCGGTGCCAGCCAGGCTTGGTTCGATGCCGAGCGCGACCGGCAACTGGCGGAGATCGCCCGGCGGCGCGCCGTCTATTGCGGTGACCGGCCATTGCCTGAGGTGGCTGGCCGGGAGGTGATCCTGGTGGACGACGGCATCGCCACCGGCAACACCGCCCGCGCTGCGCTGATGGCGCTGGCCGCCGCCGGGCCTTCCCGATTGCTGTTCGCCGCGCCGATCGGTGCCTGGGAGTCGGTGGCGCGGCTCAGGCCCCTGGTGGATGAGTTGGTGTGCCTGCAGATGCCCGAGCCGTTTCGCGCGGTGGGCCTGCATTACGAAACGTTCGAGCAGACCACCGACACGGAGGTCGTCGCGCTGCTGCGTCAGTCACGTTCCTGAAGGAGGCCGCAGGCCGGGGGCGGTGGATATCCCGGCAAAGCTGATTATGCTTCAACAGGCTTTGCGATGCGGGGCGGTACGCCTCGTCGTGCTTCGCGCAACCGAGTGTCAATCCAGGGCCAGGGTGCGATGATCAACTGCGTGCAAGGTACTCCGGCCTGAAAACAACAAGACGGAGGCAACCCATGGCGGCAATCGACAGCACATCCACGGGCAGTGCGCCCCAACGCGGCATCACCCGGGAGGAGCGCAAGGTCATCTTCGCTTCATCCCTGGGCACCGTATTCGAGTGGTATGACTTCTACCTCTATGGCTCGCTGGCTGCGATCATCGCCAAGCATTTCTTCGCCGGCGTCAACGAAACCACATCCTTCATCTTCGCCTTGCTGGCCTTCGCGGCAGGCTTTGCCGTACGACCGTTCGGCGCGATCGTGTTCGGTCGCCTGGGTGACATGATCGGGCGCAAGCACACCTTTCTCATCACCATCGTGATCATGGGCCTGTCCACCGCGCTGGTCGGCCTGCTGCCCAGCTACGCGAGCATCGGTGTGGTCGCACCCATCGTCCTCATCACCCTGCGCCTGCTCCAGGGCCTGGCGCTGGGCGGTGAGTACGGCGGCGCCGCGACCTACGTGGCCGAGCACGCACCCAAGGGCAAGCGTGGGTTCTTCACCTCGTGGATCCAGACCACCGCCACCCTGGGGCTGTTCCTCTCGTTGCTGGTGATCCTGGCCTGCCGGACCTTGCTGGGCACCGAGGCCTTCGAGGCCTGGGGCTGGCGCATCCCGTTCCTGCTGTCGATCCTGCTGCTGGCGATCTCGGTGTACATCCGCCTGCAGCTCAACGAGTCACCGGTGTTCCTGAAGATGAAGGCCGAGGGCAAGGCGTCCAAGGCGCCGCTGACCGAGTCCTTCGCCCGCTGGGACAACCTCAAGGTGGTGATCATGTCGCTGCTCGGCGGCACCGCCGGCCAGGCGGTGGTCTGGTACACCGGGCAGTTCTATGCGCTGTTCTTCCTCCTGCAGACGCTCAAGATCGACCCGCAGGCGGCCAACCTGCTGATCGCGGGTTCCTTGCTGATCGGCACGCCGTTCTTCATCCTGTTCGGCAGCCTGTCGGACCGCATCGGCCGCAAGAAGATCATCATGGCCGGCTGTATCCTCGCCGCGCTGACCTACTTCCCGATCTTCAAGGGGCTGACTGAGTACGGCAACCCGGACGTGTTCGTCGCCCAGGAGCGCAACCCGGTGGTAGTGATCGCCGACCCCAGCCAGTGCGCGTTCCAGTTCGACCCGGTGGGCAAGGCCCGTTTCACCAGCTCCTGCGACCTGGCCAAGAGCCTGCTGGCCAAGCGTGCCATCCCCTACGAGAACGAACGGGCCGAACCTGGCAGCGTGGCGCAGGTCCGCATCGGCGAGCAGGTGATCCCGAGTTTCGAAGGCAGTGGCCTGGCGCCGGAGGCGTTCAAGGCCCAGAACGATGCCTTCACCGCGACCCTCGGCAACGCCCTCAAGGAGGCGGGTTATCCGGAGAAGGCCGATCCGGACAAGGTCCACTACCCGATGGTGCTGTTGCTGCTGACCATCCTGGTGATCTACGTGACCATGGTCTACGGCCCGATCGCCGCCTGGCTGGTGGAGCTGTTCCCGGCGCGCATCCGCTACACCTCCATGTCGCTGCCGTACCACATCGGCAACGGCTGGTTCGGCGGCTTCCTGCCGACCGTGGCGTTCGCCATGGTGGCGGCCACCGGTGATATCTACTACGGGCTGTGGTACCCGATCGTCATTGCGGTGATGACGGCGATCCTCGGCATCTTCTTCCTGCCAGAGACCAAGGACCGGGATATCCATCACGCCTGAACAGCGCTGTTCGCGGCGCATCAGCGCCGCTCCCACAGGGTCTGCGTCGATCGCAAGTGCGGTGGTTTGCAGGGCCTTGTGGGAGCGGGCTTGCCCGCGAATGGGGGCACACCGGTTCAGTCGAAACAGTCCTGCAGGCTGAAGCGATAGCCGATGTCGATTTCACGGGCGGCCCCGGGGCCGCCGGTTCGCTTGAGCATGAACTCGAAGGCCGGTTCGTACAGGCCATCGCGCAACACCGCGCCGGCGAGCACCTCGACCTCGTACCAGCCGTTGTCCAGCTCGATGATCGGCCGCCCAGGCTGCTGGTAGCGCGCCAGCAGGTCGCCGAGGGTCTTGTTGGTGAAGTGCTGCAGGATGCGCCAGGTGAACAGCATCAGCGTGCGATGCTCCACCCGCAGCAGGTAGCCAGCCCGGCGGTGCTGCAGCCGGCTGCCGGCCTCGCGCAGGACGGGGGTGGCTTCGTTCAGGCTGAAGATGATCCGGTAGGGCAGGTTCTCGATGCCGGCCAGGGGCAAGACGACGCCCGCGAGCACCGCCTGGTCGCCACTGTCGTTGTGGGTGAACTCGTAGGCCAGGTCGTCGGGCAGGTCGTTCTCTTCCTTGAAGCGTTCGAGCAACTGGATGTCGCCGACGAGGAAGTAATCGACCAGGTCGTTGAGGACTTCGCTGAATTCGTAGCGCATTGGGTTTCCTTATTGTGGCTGCGCTTCTTGGCGGGAAAGGGCACTGTAGCGGAAGAACCGCCTGGCGTGGTCGCTCAATGTCGCTGGGCGATCTGGATCAGGTTACCGCAGGTGTCGTCGAACACGGCCACGGTGACCGGCCCCATGGCCGTCGGCGGTTGGGTGAAATGAATGCCCGCGGCGCACAGGCGTGCGTACTCGGCCTGGATGTCCTTGACGCCGAAGGAGGTGGCGGGAATCCCGTCCTGCTTGATCGCCGCCTTGAAGGCCTTGGCGGCCGGGTGCACGTCGGGCTCGAGCAGCAGCTCGACGCCGTCGGGGTCGTTGGGCGAGGTGAGGGTCAGCCAGCGGTGCTGGCCCATGGGAATGTCGTGCTTGGGCTCGAAGCCCAGTACATGGTGGTAGAACGCCAGGGCCTTGGCCTGGTCGTCGACGAGAATGCTGGTGACGACGATCTTCATAGGCAATGCATCCTTCCTGTGGGCAGTTACCTGCAAGTAAAGACGCCCGGTGCTCGTGTTGCCATGCCATCGCGGGGCTGCTTTGCTGCCCATCGCTGGCAAGCCCACAGGGTACAGCGCAATCCTGAAGTTTGGCGCTGTCCCTGCGCAAGCAGGCTTGCCGGGGGGCGAAGCGCCGCCAACGGCTCAGCTCAAGGCTGCCGCCTGCTGCAGGTTCAGCGAGCGGGTTTCCGGCGCCAGCGCCCAGCTGACCAGCAACCCCACCAGGGTCACCGCCGCGGCGGCGTACATCGTATGGGCGATGCCATAGTCCTGCAGGGAGATGGGCACCAGGTAGGTGCCCACCGCCGCGCCGATGCGCGACAGCGAGGTGCCGACGCCGACCGCCTGGGCGCGGATTTCGGTGGGGAAGATCTCGTTGGGGTAGACCAGTGCCAGTACCTGGGCACCGCCGATGGCCACGGCATAGGCGCCGAACAGGATGAGGATGAGCAGGGCGTTGCTGTCGTGGAACAGCCCCAGCCCGAACAGCGCCAGTCCCGAGAACAGGAAACTGCCGATCAGCAGGTTGCGCCGGCCGATGCTGTTGATCAACCGCGCGGCGAGGATGCAGCCAACCACGAACAGCAGGGTGATCGCCATCGAACCGAGGGAGGCCCAATCGCCCTTGAGATTGAGTGCGTCCATCACTTTCGGGGCGAAGGCGTATACGGCGAACAGCGGAATCACCGAGCAGCTCCAGAACGCGCTGACGAACAACATACGTCGGCCATAGCCGGCGCGCATCAAGTCCCAGGCCGACAGCGTGCTGCTGCGTGGCTCCTCCGGCAGGTGTGCAAGGGAGAATGCCGGGCCGTAGACCTGCTTGATGATCCGCTCGGCCTCGGCATTCCGGCCCTTGCTCAGCAGCCAGCGCGGCGACTCGGGCGTGCCCAGGCGCAGGAGCAGCAGCACCGCGCCGAATACCGCGGCACTGGCCAGCACCAGGCGCCAGGCTTCGGCATCGCCCAGGCGCAGGATGATCTCGCCCAGCCCGTAGGCCGTTGCAGCACCGGCGAACCAGATGACGATGAAGCCGGCCAGGCGCGGGCCGCGGGCGTTCTTCGGCATGAACTCCACCAGCATCGAGGTGGCCACCGGGTACTCGATGCCCACGGCCACACCGATGATCAACCTGAGGATGAACAGGGTCTGGGCATCCTGCACCCAGTACTGGGCGAGCGAGGCGAAGATGAACAGCAGCGGGCCGATGAAATACACACGGCGACGGCCCAGGCGGTGGGTCAGCCAGCCGCCGAGGAAACCGCCGAAGAAGATGCCGATCAGCGCCGAGGCGGCGATCATGCCTTCCCAGAAACTGTCCAGGCCGAGGGCGGCGGCGGTGGGTATCAGGGCGATGCCGATCAGGCTGAGGACGTAGCCGTCGACGAACGAGCCGCCGGCCGAGCGCAGGGTGAGCAGTCGATGGAAGTGGTTCAGGGGGACGTCTTCGATCGATTGAGCGGGGTGAGTCATGGTTTCTCCTGGTACAGCTGAGCTTTTGTTGTTTTCAGGCCGTCAGGCGGCCTTTGTTCAGCGAGTGGGTCCATGGCGCGGCGTGTCAGGCCGCTGGCGGCAGGATGGACGTGGGTGAACCTGTGGGCTCGCGCCAAGCCTCTGCGCGGCAAGGCACAGGTGCTGCAGAGGTGGCAGGGTGAAGGGAAGGGGCGCCGAGGCGCCCGGTCAGAGGTCGATGACCAGGTCCGAAGTCGGCCGGCTGCAGCACAGCAGGCGCAGGCCCTTGTCGATCTCGCGCTGGCGGATGCCGCCGTTGTGCTTCATCTCGACGTCGCCTTCGAGCAGGGCGGTCTTGCAAGTGCCGCATACGCCCTGGCTGCAGGAGGACGGCACGATGGCGCCGGCCTTCTTCGCCGCGGCGAGCACGGTCTGCTCGGCGGTCATGGTGAAGGTCTTGCCGGAGCGGGCCAGGCGCACGTTGAAGGTGGCCTGGGCCTGGCCTGTGGCAGGTTCGGCGGGGGCCGGTTCCATGATCGGCTCGGCATTGATGTCGAAGCTTTCCTGGTGGTAGCGGGACAGGTCGAGACCGCCTTCGGCCAGCAATGCGCGGGTTGCGTCCATGTAGCCCTTCGGGCCGCAGGTGAAGACCTCGCGCTCGAGAAAGTCCGGCACCTGCTGGCGCAGCGCCTGCAGCGACAGGCGGCCGATGGGGCCGCTCCAGCCAGGCTCGTCACCGACGTCTTCGCAGAAGAACAGCGTGCGCAGCTGGGGCAGGGTACGCTCGAGGCGCTCCAGCTCGGCGCGGAAGATGATGTCTGCCGGGGTGCGCGCACTGTGCACGAAGACGATGTCCAGCTCGGCATGCAGGTCGGCGGCGGCGCGGGTCATGGCCATCAGCGGCGTCACGCCGGAGCCGGCCGAAAGGTACAGTAGCTTGCGCGCGGGCCCGGCCACCGGCGTGAAGTTGCCCGCCGGCCCCGACGCGGCCAGGGTGTGGCCGCTGCGCAGGTTGTCGTGCAGCCAGTTGGACACCACACCGCCGGGCACCCGCTTGACGGTGATCGAGACGGTGAACGGCCGGGTCGGCGTCGACGACAGGGTATAGCAGCGCGATACCGTCTGCCCGTCGATCAGCGGCGACACGGTGAGGAACTGCCCAGGCTCGTAGGCGATGGCGTGGTGGACCGGGCTGCGGAAGGTGAAGGTCTTCACGTCGTGGGTTTCGTCCACCACGCTCACGCATTCCAGGCGCTGGCTGTCGGCGCTGCCCCACTGGGCACCGAAGGTGCTCCAGTGGGCAGGGTCGTTGAAACGTTCCTCGACCATCAGGCTGGGGATCACATGGATGCTGTTCATGTCTGGCCTCACACGCCATGCGCGGCCAGGCGCGCGGCATACCAGCGGGAGAATTGATCGACGTAGCGCTCGGTGAAGGCCGAGAACGGGCCGGGTGCGTAGGCCGGGTCCTGGGTGCCGCTGTGGGTGATGCCGACCAGGCTGGCGTCCTGCTGGTTGGTGGCGATCCACACTTCGGTCAGCGCCTGCAGGTCGTAGTCGACGCCTTCCACGGCGTCCTTGTGCACCAGCCACTTGGAGCGCACCAGGGTCCTGTCCGGCGACAGCGGGATGATGTAGGTGATCACGGCATGATCGCTCATCACGTGGGTCCAGGAGTTGTGGGTCCACAAGTGGGTATCGCCCAGGTCGCGGCGGGTCAGCTCGCCGAACAGCCGGGTGCAGGCCACTGCGGTGCTGAGGGTTTGGGACTCGCCGCGTCCGGCGATCACCAGGCGCTGGGTGCGAAACTGGGTCACGGCGTCTTCGTCGAGGTATTCCACGGCGGCGCAGAGATGCCCGTCGCGCTCCCAGTCCCGCTGGGCATCGGCGTTGCGCTGGTAGTATTCGTCGAGGGCCTTGAGCGAGTCCTCGCCCATGCCGTCGGTGCAGAAGCCGAAGTCCTCCGGCAGGAAGGAGGCGGTCAATTCAGGGTGGGTACCCGCGCAGTGGTAGCACTCGCGGTTGTTCTCCATCACCAGCTTCCAGTTGCCGTTCTCGATGATCTCCTGCTCGTGGGCGATCCTGGTGTTGGTCAGGTCATAGGGCGCGAAGCGCGGGGTCATGGTCTGCTCCAGCACCGCGATGTCCTCGGGCGGGTTGTCGCCCAGGCAAACGAAGATGTGCGTGCCGATCACCTTGCAATGCACCGGGATCAGGCTGCGGCACTTGGGGTCGAAGCCCTTGCCCATGTGCGCGGCATGCTTGAGGCTGCCGTCCAGGTCATAGGTCCACTGGTGGTAGGGGCACACCAGCATGCCCACGGTGGACTTGCCGGCCTCCTTCAGGCGCGCGCCGCGGTGACGGCAGACGTTGCGGTAGGCCCGGACCTGCTCGTCGTCATCGCGCACCAGGAGGATCGACGACTTGCCGATGTCGAGGGTCGAGACGTCACCGGGCTCGGCGATGTCGGCGGTGACACCGACCAGGATCCAGTGCTTGGTGAAGAAGATATCCACGTCGGTGTCGAAGATATCCTGGCGGCCGAACAGTTCGCCGTTCATGCCGAAGCCGGGTTGACGCAGGGCGACGAGCTCACGATGGCTCTTTTGGACAGGCGCAATGTTCATTGTTTTCCTCAGGCACTTTGTCAGACATTACGGAGGCTGTGCCCGCAGTATCAGAACGGCCCGAAAAAGCGTCAACGCGCCTAATTTTACCGCTCGCATTACTCAGGGTTATGCGAGCGGCGGCTTTACCGCGCGGCTTCTGGCAGGGCGTCGCGCAGCCAGTCGATCAGCGCCAGGATGGCCGGGGTGGCGCTGCGCCCGTGGGGGATCACCACGTAGTACGCCTCGCGCGGCCTGACCGTCAGCTCGGTCAGGCGTACCAGTTCGCCGCTGGCCAGCAGGTGATCGATCATCCGCCCCCAGCCCAGGGCCACGCCATGGCCGTGCAGGGCGGCCTGGATGGTGTCGGTGTACAGGTGGCAGCGCAGGCTGTAGCGCAGCTTGGGGGGCGTATGGCCCTGCTCCCTGAACCAAGTGGGCCAGGTCATCCAGCCTTCGCTGGTGGCGTCGGCGTCGAGCAGGTCGCTGGTGTACAGGTCGTGCAGCGAGGTCGGTGGCGTATTGCGTGCCAGCCAGGCGGGCGAGCAGACCGGGAAGATCTCTTCCTCGAACAGCAGCACCGCGCTGCCGTCTTCCCAGCGGCCGTTGCCGTAGCGCACCAGCAGGTCGACGTCATGGTTGCGCAGGTCGCCGGTGAACATCTGCGTGGCCAGGCGCAACTGGATCTGCGGCAGGGTAGCGCGCAGGTTGCCCAGGCGCGGCATGACACGCAGTTGGGAGAAGGTCGCAGTGGTGCTGAGCACCAGCTCCTGTTCGCCACTGCCTTCGCTGATGCGGTCGAACACCGCGGCGATCTTCTGCAGGGAGTCGGAGATCACCGCGAACAGCGCCTGGCCCTCGCTGGTCAGGCGGATGCCCCGGTGCAGGCGCTGGAACAACTGGGTGCCGAGGTTCTCCTCGAGCTGCTTGACCTGCTTGCTCACTGCCGCCTGGGTGACGCCCAGCTCGCGGGCGGCGAGGGTGAAGCTGTTGTGACGGGCCACCGCCTCGAACTCGAGGAGCGCAGTCATCGACGGGATGATGCGCCGGTAGCCTTTGTGCTTGTTGCCGTTTTCTTGTGTTTTCATTCGACGTCCTGGCAAGGCGCGGTGCGCTGGTCCGCACTGCGGGGCAGACATTGGCAGAAAAACGGCGGCAGGTGTAGCCCGGTCCTAGGGCTTTTTACTATGGCGATAGCGGCCCCAGCATCTGCCAAACCCAGCGACAAGCCGCAAGACCTGCACAGCCCCCCGATTCAGGGGAATCCACTGGGGAATCCTCCCCAACTCGTTCCGGTTGTCACCGCAACCCACTGAAAAACCACACGAATATTTATGGCATGCCGCTTGCTCCGGCCCTTCGCAGAGTCCCTGTGTCCCCCGGAGGTGCAGCATGATGACCCCGCTCAAAGGCTCCGTCCTGACTTCACTCGTGCTGGCCCTGTTCGGCTGGCAGGCGACCAGCGAGGCGGCGGTGCAATGCCAGCGCACGCTGGTGGCCAACGTGGTGGCGCTGGACCAGCCGCTGATGTTCAACCGCCTTGGCGCGCAGAACGCCAACGGCATGATGTTCGCCCTGCGCCAGGATGTGGTGGACGAGCACCTGGTGCCGCTGTCCAAGGGCGGTGCCGCCGTTCCCGGCAAGGTCACCCTGCGCCCGGACAAGCGCCCGCGGCCGATCGTGCTGCGGGTCGCCGCCGGTGACTGCCTGACGGTCAACCTGACCAACCTGCTGGCCTACCAGGCCAACCCCAACAAGCACGGCCTCGATCACGACGAGCACGACGTCGAAGGCGAGGAAGAAGACGACGCCCAGGCCGGGCACCCGGGCGGAGAACACTTCATCGCCGACGAACAGGTGACCGACCGCCACGTGGGCTTCCAGGTCAACGGCATGCAGGCGGTCAACGGCATCAGCGACATCGCCGCCAACACCGGCCGCAACGGCAGCTTCCTGGTCGCCCCCGGCAATACCCGCAGCTACACCCTCTATGCCGAGCGCGAGGGCGCCTTCGCCGCCACCAGCCTGGGCGCCACCTTCGGTGGCCAGGGCGGGGCCGGGAACGTGGCCAACGGGCTGTTCGGCCAGGTGGTGGTGGTGCCCAAGGGCGGCCGCACCTACCGCAACACCCTCACCGAGGAGGAAATGCGCCTGGCCACCACGGGTCGCGCGCCCACCGGCCAGCCGGTGATCGACTACGAGGCTCGCTATCCGCAGGTCGAGCCGTGGATCGCCGAAGGCAAGGCCGGCAAGCCGATCATCGCCATGGTCGACGGCAACGAGATCCTCAGCAGCGAGACCGACGCCATCGTCATGGGCCCCAACCCCGACGGCAGCTTCCCACGCTCGACCTATCCACTGGAAAGCGTCGGCAAGCGCAACCCGGCACTGCCCAACCGCCTGGAGGCGTTCCGCGACTTCGCCTCGCAGTTCGCTGACGAAGTGGCCGCCACCCAGGCCTTTCCGGGCTATTGGGCCGACCCTGTGATGGGCCACGTCCTGGAGCCGACCCGCGATTCCTTCATGATCAACTACGGCTCTGGCGGCATGGGCGCCGAGGTGGTGGCCAATCGCCTCGGCGTGGGGCCGATGCACGACTGTTTGTCGTGCGCCTACGAGGAGTTCTTCCTCAGCGCCCACACCGTGGGCGACATCGGCACCCTGGTGGACGTGCCGGCCAACGTCGGCCTGGAGCAAATCCGCCCGGGCGAAACACCGCCGGCCAGCGCGACCGGGGTCAAGGCCAGCATGGCCCTGTACCCGTCGGAGCCGTCCAACGTGCACCACAGCTATATCGGTGACTTCACCAAGTTCCGCAATACCCACAATGGCCACGAGCAGCACATCTTCCACCTGCACGGCCACCAGTGGCTGTTCAACCCCAATGACGACAACTCCGATTACCTCGATGCCCAAGGCATCGGCCCGGGTGTCGGCTACACCTACGAGATCGCCAACGGTGGTTCGGGCAACCGCAACCGGGTGGCGGGCGATGCCATCTACCACTGCCACTTCTACCCGCACTTCGCCCAGGGCATGTGGGGCATGTGGCGGGTCCACGACGTGTTCGAGGAGGGCACCCGCCTGGCGGTCAGCGGCGAAAGCGAGAACGGCTTCCACAGCACCCCGTTCGCCCTGCGCAGCGGCAAGCCCGCTGCCGGTGCCCGGGCCCTGCCGGACGGCGAGATCATCGTCGGCACGCCGATCCCGGCGATCGTGCCGTTGCCCGGCAAGGCCATGGCGCCGATGCCGGGCAAGGTGACGGTGGTGCCGAAACTCGCCCAGACCCTGGTCGCCGGCCATGACGACGATGACGAAGACGACGAGGAAGGCGACGACCACTCAGGGCATGGCGCCTCAGGGCCCCGCGCAGTGGGCTCCCTGGCCCTGGTCGATCGCAGCGAGAGCAACCGCAACGCCGATGGCAGCCTGAAGAACCCCGGCTACCCGTTCTGGATCGGTGGCATGGAAAGCAGCGTCGGCCAGCGCCCGCCGACCCCGCCGCTGGACATGCTCGACCCGGCCCTGGCCCGTCAGCTCAAGGACAGTGGCAATGCCCTGTGGGCCGACCTCGACCCGAACCAGGTCGACGGTTGGGATGGCGGCCTGAGCCGGCACACCCTGGACGGCCTCTCCTCCGGTGGCCAGGCCCTGACCACCACCACCCGGCTGGACTTCTCCAAGGTGGTGCACAAGGCCAAGCCGATCTACCTGCCGGAAGAGGGCACCGAGGTCGAGCAGGCGGCCATGCTGTTCCATGCCAAGGCCGAGCACGCCAGCTTCGCCCTGCTGCCAGGCGGCCAGTTGCAGCCTGGCAACTTCCGCACCAACGGTGCCTTGCCCAGCGCCGGCGCGCCCTTCTATGAACCGTGCATGGACGATCGCGGCAAGCGCCTGACCCAGGCCTCGGGGCTTGGCGAGTTCTTCAGCGGCGAGAGCCTGACCGGCCTCAACTTCCGCGGCGGCTCCAGCTTCACCGCCGACCGCCCGCGCATCTACAAGGGCGCCAACATCCAGTTCGACGCGGTGTACAACAAGGTCGGCTACCACTTTCCGCAGGCGCGCATCATCGCCCTCTGGGAAGACGCCTGGCCAGTCATCACCAAGCAGCGCCCACCGGAGCCGCTGGTGATGCGCATGAACACCTTCGACTGCACCCTGTACCAGCACACCAACCTGATCCCGGCGTTCTACGAGATGGACGACTATCAGGTGCGCACCCCGACCGACGTGATCGGCCAGCATATCCACCTGCCCAAGTGGGACCTGACCGCCTCTGACGGCTCGGCCAACGGCTGGAACTATGAAGACGGCGTTCTCTCGCCCGGCAGCTTGGTGGAGCGCGTGCAGGCCATCCGCAGCTTCAACGGCTGCACCGAGGGTGACGAACGCGAGGGCACCGCCGCCTGCCCGAAAGCCAAGCAGCACCCGTACTTCGGCCGCTTCGGCAGGGCCGACTGGCTGGGCGCACGCACGGCCATGCAGCGCTGGTTCGCCGACCCGCTGGTCAACGTGCACAACGTCGACCGTGGCCTGGGCACCATCTTCACCCACGACCACTTCGGCCCGTCGACCCACCAGCAACTGGGCCTGTACGCCACCGTGCTGGCCGAGCCGGCCGGCTCCACCTGGTACCACGCCGAGACCGGCGAGAAGCTGTACGACCCGGCCGTGCGCCAGGATGGCGGGCCGACCTCGTGGCAGGCGGTGATCCACACCGGCGACCATGATGGCGATGGCCGCAACGACAGCTACCGCGAGTTCTTCCTCGAATACAGCGACTTCCAGCATGCCTACGAGGCGGGTGTGTACGTGGGCGCGGGCCCGGACGGCATCCCCGACAGCCAGGCCTATCCGGCCACGGCTGACAGCTTCCGTTACGCCATCAACCCGCCCGTGCGGCAGAAGGCGTCCAACCTGCTGGAGGCGGTGGTCGAGTCGCGTGGCGGCCTGGCCCCGGGTTGCCCGACCCGGCCGTGCCCGCAGGCGATCTCGGTGGATGATCCGGGCATGTTCGTCGTCAACTACCGCAACGAGCCGCTGGCCCTGCGCGTGTTCGACCCCAACAAGGTCGGCCCGGACGGCAAGCGCGGCATGCAGGCCGATGGCCTCGGCGGCGACCTGGCCTACGCCATGCAGAGCCGTACCGACCGCGCCATCCCGGCAATGAACCTGGCGCCGTCGGCGATCACCGCGGCGGTCGGGCCTACCGGCGGCACCACGCTGTTCCCACCGCACATCAACCAGGGCAGCGAGCCGGGCGACCCATTCACCCCGATGCTGCGCACCTATTCCGGCGACAACGTGCGCCTGCGCATCCATGCCGGTGGTCACGAGGAGGAACACAACATCACCCTGCACGGCGTGAAGTGGCTGCAGAACG
This sequence comes from Pseudomonas sp. I2, assembly GCF_040984075.1. Classification (NCBI taxonomy): domain Bacteria; kingdom Pseudomonadati; phylum Pseudomonadota; class Gammaproteobacteria; order Pseudomonadales; family Pseudomonadaceae; genus Pseudomonas; species Pseudomonas sp. I2. The sequence continues at coordinate 24,011 of NZ_JBCGFQ010000031.1, read as the reverse complement.
GCTCCGGCTATGGCAGCAGCTCCAACTCGGGGTGGAAATCCTCGCAGATGGTCGGCATCTCCGAGCAGATGGGCTTCATGGCACCGGTGTCGATGATCTCCAGCTCCGCGGCCACCAACGGTGACTACCTGTACTCCCTGGACGCGGCACTGGAGGGCTACTGGAACGGCATCTGGGGCGTCATGCGCAACTACACCGCCCATCGCCCGGACCTGATCGCGCTGCCGAACAACCCGCAGCCGGTGGCCATGCGCAACACCGTGGCGTTCGATGGCATCTGCCCGCGAACCACCGCCAACCCCAACGGCATCGGCAGCCGGCCGACGGTCAAGCGCAGCTACGAGATCGTCGCCGCCCTGGCCAACGACATCCTGCAGAACAACCACGGGATCAGCATCGACGACCCGGCCGGCGTCGGCCAGCACGTCGGCGGCCCGCTGAAGGCCAACGGTGGCACCTTGGTGTTCAACAGCCGCAAGACCAGCATCCCGCAGGTGACGGTGACCGACGAGGAGGAGGGCACCACCTTCACCATCGGCGGCCACAGCGCCCCATTGCACGACCCGACCGCGGTGCTGTACGTGCGCAAGGCCGACCTGGACCCGGCCACCGGCAAGCTCAAGGCCGGGGTCCCGGTGGAGCCGCTGGTGCTGCGGGCCAACGCCGGCGACTGCCTGAGCATCACCCTGGAGAACCGCCTGCCGCTGGTCATGCCCGACCTGCCCAGCACGGCCGTGATGCAGCACGTGGTCAAGCGTGACCGCAACGGCAGCGAGGGCTCCACCGCCTTCAACAACAACCTGATGCGCCCGTCCAGCCACGTGGGCCTGCACGCCCAGTTGCTGGCCTACGACATCACCAAGTCCGACGGCGCCAACGTGGGCCTGAACCCGGTGCAGACCGTGCCACCGCGCGCAGGCAGCAGCGGCGCGTACCCGAGCAAGGTGTACCAGTACTACGCCGGGCATCTGGAGCGCGAAGGCAAGCCGGTGCTGCAACTGGGCCGCACGGTGGACAACATCAACACCACGGCCATCGAGTTCGGCGGCCTCAACCTGACCCCGGCGGACTTCATCAAGCAGCCGCAGAAAGGCCTGGTCGGCGCCATGAGCATCCTGGCGCAGGGCGCCACCTGGACCGAGGACGCAGCCAGCCGTGCCCAGGCCACGGTCAAGGTCGCCGGCCAGCCCGACTACCGCGACTTCGTCACGGTGTGGCAACGCGCGATGAACATGCGCTGGGCCGATGGCCGGCCGGTGGAGGGCATCAACACCGAAGGCAACGGTGTGCCGGGCGATCCGAAGGACAACGGCAACATGGCCATGAACTACAAGACCGAGCCCCTGTGGTTGCGCTTCGGCCTGGCGCCGGACGCACCCTTCGGCCACGCCGACGGCAATGGCTTCGCCGATGTGCCCAACGCCCACATGGCCTACAGCAACGACCTGGTCGGCGGCGACCCGCAGACCCCGGTGCTCTGGGCCAAGCCCGGGCAGCCACTGCGCAGCCACGTGCTGATGCCCAGTGGCGGCAGCCGTGGCATCACCTACCAACTGGACGGGCACCTGTGGCCGCTGCACGCCTACCAGGCCGAGAAGAACGACCTCGATGGCTACCCCATGGGCCTGCCAGGCATCGGCTCGGTGCGCTTTGGCTACAACCCGATGTCGGTCTACATCGGCGCCCAGGAAAGCGTGCTGCCGGCGGCGCACTTCAGTTTCATGCTGCCCAGCGCCGGGGGAGCCAACGCCGTGCCGGGGGACTACCTGTTCCGCGACTACGCCGCCTACGGCAACGTCTCGGGGCTGTGGGGCCTGCTGCGGGTCACCCACGAAGCGCCGCCGGCCACCGCACCGGCGCAATGACAGAAGAGGGGGAGCGTGAGCATGGACAAGAAGACCCGCCCCGCCTACCTGGGGGTATTGCTGGGAGTGGCGCTGATCGGCCTGGGGGTGGCCTACGACAAACTCTGGTGCGACCCCCGCGAGCTGCTGCAGGCACCTGCCGATCCGCAGGCCCTGCACCGGCTCAGCCGGGATGGCGTGACCGTGGAGTTCGAGGCCCGGCCACTGGAGGGCGGCGAGCTGCGTGAAGGCAGTTTCGCCAACATCCGCTTCAAGGTCAGCGACCAGAGTAGCGGCCAGCCCTTGTCGGGCATGGCCCCGGGGGCCTGGCTGGACCCGGCGCAAGCGGCCCCCGCCGGGGACCGTGACAGCAGTTGCAAGGCCCGCGTGGCGCTGTTTCTCAAGAGCAGCATCGGCGCCCGGCCGTTGCTCGACCTCAACAGCTACTTCTTGCTGGTGCTGAACAGGGACGCCAGCCTGACGGTGATCGACCCCACGGTGTCGGTGGGGGGCGTCACCAGCACCCTGGCCCGCATCGACCTGCCGGGGCGGCCCATGGACTGGGTGGCCACCGGCGACGACAAGCAGGTGTTCGTGTCGATGCCCGAGCGTGGCCAGGTGGCGGTGATCGATACCGAGACCTTCCGCCACGTGACCAGCCTGGACGCCGGCGAACAACCGCTGCGCGTGGCCCTGCAGCCGGACCAGCGCCGGCTGTGGGTGGGCAACAACAGCAGCGACCCGGCCAAGGGCGGGGTGACGGTGATCGACGTGCCCAGCCGCGGCACCCTGAAGTTCTTCGCCACCGGCTCCGGGCATCACGAGATCGCCTTCAGCGCCGACTCGCGCTACGCCTTCGTCAGCAACCGCGATGCCGGTACCCTGAGCGTCATCGATGCCGCCGAGATGCGCTTGGTCAAGACCCTGGAGGTCGGCCCGCACCCGCTGTCGGTGGCCTACTCGGCGCTGTCCCAGGCGGTCTACGTGGTCGACGGCAAGGAAGGCACGGTGCAGGTGATCGACGCCCGCAGCCACCAACTGCGCCATACGGTCAAGGCCAGCCAGGGCCTGGGGCCAATGCGCTTCAGTGGCGACGGGCGCTACGGCGTGGTGCTCAATACCCTGGAGAACCAGGCCGTGGTGATCGATGCCAGCAACGACCGGTTGATCCACCGTATCCCGGTGGCGGCCGAGCCGTACCAACTGGTGTTCACCAAGGGCTATGCCTACGTGCGTGGCCTGGCCTCGCCGAAGGTCAGCATGATCAACCTGGGCAGCCTGGGCGAGGGGCGCGAGCCGATCGTCCAGGGTTTCGAGGCCGGCGCCGCCGCACCGCGCCAGGCCGGCGACCTGCCGTTGGCCCAGGGCCTGTCGGTGGCGCGCGATGACAACTCGGTGTTCGTGGTCAACCCGGTGGACAATACCACCTACTTCTATGCCGAGGGCATGAACGCGCCGATGTCCGGCTACAACAACCGTGGCCATCAGGCCCGCGCGGCGATCGTCATCGACCGCAGCCTGCGCGAGCTGGCCCCAGGCGTGTACGGCTCGACCGTGAAGATGCCGGCGGCCGGGACCTTCGACGTGGCTTTCCTGCTCAACCAGCCGCAGATCATCCATTGCTTCAGTACCGACGTGGCGGCGGTGCCTGGCGCGGCGGCCCGGCGCAAGGGCGTGCACGCCGAGTTCCTCGGCAGCGACCAGCCGGCGATACAGCACAACCCCTTCGTCACCCGGGTACGCATCCTCGGCAGCGATGGCCAGCCGCGCCTGGGCCTGCGTGACCTGAGCCTGCGCTACTTCCTGGCGCCCTCGTCGATGCCGCGCAGCCTGCCGCTGGAAGAAATTGGCGACGGGGTCTACCAGGTGTCGCTGCAACTGGCCGAGGCGGGTGCCTGGTACCTGCACCTGCAGTCGCCTTCGCTCGGACGCAAATTCACCGAAGAAAACTACACCAGCCTGCGCGTCTTGCCCGCCGCAGCATCCACCGCTTCCCAAGGGGAACCCAGGAGTGTGCGATGAACGCCAATCGTCCCAAGCTGCTCGCCCTCGGCCTGCTGCTGGCCAGTAACCTGGCCCTGGCCCACGCCGGGCATGACCACAGTGCCCAGGAGCATGCCGGCCATGCCGCGCAGGTGCCGGCGGCTCACCAGGAAAAGGCCAGCGTGCGCTTCGCCGACGTTGCCTTGCTCGACCAGGACGGCCTGCCGGTACGCCTGGAAAAGGACCTGGTGGGCGACCGCCTGGTGGTCATGGGCTTCATCTACACCAGTTGCACCACGGTATGCCCGGTGGTCTCGTCGATCATGTCCAAGGTCCAGCAGCAACTGGGCGGGCGGGTTGGCGAGGAGGTCCAGCTGGTGTCGATCAGCGTCGATCCGCAGCGTGACGATCCCAAGCGCTTGCTGGGCTACGCCAAGGCTTTCCAGCATGGGCCGGGCTGGCGCTGGCTGACCGGCTCGCCCTATGCCATCAGCGAAACCCTCAAGGGCCTGGGCAGCTTCAGCGCCGACCTGGCTCAGCACCCGCCGCTGATCATGGTCGGCGACGGGCGCAGTGGCCAGTGGACACGCTACTACGGCTTCACCGACCCGCAGGTGCTGATCGAGGAGGTCAACCGCCTCAGCGCCCGACGGGTGCACGCCAAGAGCACCGCCATCGCCGCCACGCCTGACCACCAGGAGGTGCACCCATGAGCAACCCGGCCACCCGCCGCGCCAGCATGCGCGGCCTCGACTGGCTGGCCCTGGCCGGCTGCCTGTGGATCCTCGCCTCGGTGGCGCTCGCCCACGAGGGCCATGGCCCGGCAACGCCGTCGTTGCCACCGGCGCCCCCGCCGATGGCCAGCGGCGGCACCCATGATGCCCAGGCCTGGTTCACCGATACCCTGCTCAAGGACCAGAACGGGCGCGAGCTGCGTTTCTACAGCGACGTGCTCAAGGACAAGGTGGTGATGCTCAATGTCATCTTCACCCACTGCACCGACGCCTGTCCGCTGATCACCCGCAAGTTGCGCGAGGTGCGCGAGGCCATGGGGACGGAGTTGGCCAGCCAGGTCACCTTCGTCTCGATCAGCAGCGACCCGGCCAACGACACGCCGGCGGTGCTCAAGGCGTTCGCCGAGAAGCAGGGGGTGGACGGGCCGAACTGGCTGTTCCTGACCGGCGGGCAGGACGAGGTCGAACAGGTGTTGGGACGCCTCGGGCAGTTCCTGCCCAGCCCCGAGCAGCATTCGACGCAACTGATCGCTGGCGATGTGGCCGGCAAGCGCTGGAGCAGGATCCGCCCGGATGCGCCCGCCGTCGCGATCGCCCAGCGCATGCAGTTGCTGGCCCAGCCACTGGCAGGTCGGTGAACGCCATGGGCCGGCTGCTGGCACTGTGGCTGGGCCTGTCCCTGTGCGGAGCGGCCGTGGCCCTTGACCTGAACGAGCAGGAACAGGCCGGCAGGCGCCTGTACCGCGAGGGTGTGTCGAGCAGCGATGCCCAGGTGCTGGCACGGGTCGGTGCCAGCGACGTGCAGGTGCCCGCCAGCGTATTGCCCTGTGCCAGCTGCCATGGCAACGATGGCCGTGGCCGCGCCGAGGGCGGCGTGCGCCCGCCGAGCCTGGACTGGCAGCGCCTGGCCGTGGGGCAGGGGGCGCGCCAGGTCAACAACCGGCGCTACCCGGCCTACACCGAGGCTAGCCTGGCCCGGGCCATCCAGCATGGCCTGGACCCGGCCGGCAACCGCCTGGACCCGGCCATGCCGCGCTTCGACCTGAGCCTGGCCGACCAGCGCAACCTGACCGCCTACCTCAAGCGCCTGGCCGAAGAGCGCGACCCCGGCGTGGAGGAGGCCGTGCTGCGCCTGGGCACCCTGTTGCCCACGCACGGGCCATTGGCCGAGGCGGGCAGGGTGGTGCGCGCGGTCCTGGAGGATGGCCTGGCGCAGCTCAACCAGCAGGGCGGCCTCCATGGCCGTCGCCTGCAACTGGTGGCGCTCGACCCGGGGCCGGACCGGGACAGCGCCCAGCAGGCCTTGGCGCGCTTGCTGGACGACGAGCAGGTGTTCGCCCTGGTCGCCCCGCTGGCCCCGATGCTCGACGCGCACCTGGCCGGCGAACTCGAACGGCGTGGCGTGCCGCTGGTCGGCAGCACCCCGCGCAGCGGCGCCAGCCCGCAGATCTTCGACCCGTTGCCTGGCCTGCCCGAGCAACTGCTGAGCCTGGCCAGGCATGCCCGCGACAGCCTGGGCCTGGCTTCCGACGGGCTGCAGGTGGTGTATGCCGGGGCAGAGCAGGCGGCGCTCGCCGAGACCGTGCGCCAGCGCCTGCAAGGCGCCGGCTGGGCCCCACCGCCGACGCAGGCGTTCGAGGGCCAGGCGCCGGACGGCCAGGGCATCGTCTTTCTCGGCCGTGCCCAGGCTTTCGCCGAACTTGCCGGAGCGCTGCACGCCGCCGGGCGCCAGCCGTACCTGTTCGCCGCCTCCAGCCAGGTGGCTGGCGCCGTGCCTGGCCTTGCGCAGCCCTGGTCGCAGCGGCTGTTCCTGGCCTACCCGTTCCTCCCCGGCGACTGGACCGAGCAGGGGCGTGCCACCCTGGCCGGCCTGCAACGCCGCCAGGGCCTGGACAGCCGCCAGGCGTCGCTGCAGGTGGGCACCTGGTGCGCCCTGCGCCTGCTGGCCGAGGCCCTGAAGCAGGTGGGCCGCGACGCCAGCCGCGAGCAACTGGTGCGTACCCTGGAAGGCCTGCACGACGTGGACACCGGCCTGACCCCGGCCCTGGGCTTCGGCCCGGGGCGGCGCCAGGGGCTGGCCGGCGCCCATGTGGTCCAGGTGGCTCTGCCTGGGCCACGCTTTCACGCCGTCGCCCCGTACCGGGCCATTCCTGATACCCCTTGAATGGAGGTCGCCATGCGAATCCTGTTGCTGTGCCTGTTGCTCGGTAGCCTGCCGAATGCCTGGGCCGACTTGGTGGCGGCGCGGGTCAATGGCGTGGAGATCAGCGTCATGCGCCTGGAGCGCTACTTCAGTGAATACCTCCAGGAACAGGGGCGGGCGCTCGCCAGCATTCGCAGCCCGAGCCTGTACAAGCGCCTGCGCGACCAGGCCCTGGACGAGCTGATCGACAAGGAGCTGCTGTGGCAGGAGGCCGGTCGGCGGGGTATCGTCGTCGATGAGGCACAGGTGGCCGCGCGGCTCGACCAGCTGGAACGGGCCTTCGGCAGCGCCGCGGCGTTCGAGCGCCGCCTGGCCGAGGCCGGCTTCGATAGGGCAGGGTTCGCCGACTACACTCGTCACGAGATGGCCGCCCAGCAGGTGTTCGCCCAGCTGACCGCCATCGATGCGCCCAGCGAGGCCGAGGTCGAGGCCTTCTATCAGGCGAATCGGCAAAGACTGCAGGGGACGCAGAACCAAAGTGATAACGCTTCGGTCGAAGGGGAACAGGGCCTGGCCATGGCCAGGGCCGCGCTGGTCGGGCAGTTGCAGGCCCAGGCGTGGCAGTCGGTGCGCCAACGCCTGCGTGAAGGGGCGCAGGTGGAGCGGGCGCGCTGACCCACCTCCGAGCTGGCTTTCCCCACTTCTGGGGAATAACGCAGGGCAAAAGGCCATCAGGTTTCCCCGCATCTGGGGGGAGCCTGCCTGGCATGCGCCGGACAGTGTGGAGGCAACCCAGCAGATCAATGACTTACAACGGTGCGACATGACTATTCACGCCTGGCACGAAGCCTGCTCAAGCCTGTATGAGGCCGCACTTCGCAGACCGGGAAACCGGGCAGTTCTTGGGAGTCGACCTTGGTGAACAGAGTATTGGTAGTCGATGACGAGCAGACCCTTGCACAGAACCTGCAGGCCTACCTGCAGGCGCAAGGCCTGGAAGTCCATGTCGCCCATGACGGTGCCACGGGTATCGGCCAGGCCACAGCCCTGGCGCCGGATGTGATCGTGCTGGATTACCGCTTGCCCGATATGGAGGGGTTCGAGGTCCTGGAGACCGTGCGCAGGAACAGGCAGTGCCATTTCGTGCTGATCACCGCCCACCCGACCGCCGAGGTCCGTGAGCGGGCCGCCGAGCTTGGCGTCACCCATGTCCTGTTCAAGCCGTTCCCGTTGGCGGAGCTGGCCCGCGCGGTGTTCGACCTGATGGGCATGGAGCGCCAGCGCGCGGCAGCGGACACACAGGCCGAGGGTTTCGTCGAACGACGCCAGAACAGGAACGAGACGTTCCCCCTGCAGTTGTACGATGGCAGCTGGGTCCTGGCCGATCGCCGCCGCAACGGCGCCAAGCCCCCCGAACCTGACGACGACCAACTGCTCACCGGGGAATAGCGGCGCCCGCGGCCACTTTGGAACTCCCGAACCAGCCTGCGACGCGCCCTCTGAGCGGAGTCGCAGGTCATGCCCGAAGCCACCGATCCAGCCGTCGACGCATACCCTGTAGAAGCAGGCTCGCCCGTGCAAGGGCCGCTGCCGACGTCTCAACCTTGCGCCTACCCCCGCGAACTGCTCGCCCAGGCCCGTCTCGAGGCCGGTGACGAGCGCCTGCTGAGTTGCCTCGAACGCCTTGCCGGCGACACCCCTGCCACCTTCACCCAGCGCCTGGGCGCCACCTTGCATTTCCCGGTGCTCGACAGCCAGGGGCTGCTGGCCAGCACGCCGGTCTTCGAACAGGTCAGCCTGGCCCAGTGCCTGAAACGTGAATTCGCCCAGGTGCTGCGTGGCGGCGAGGTCATCGGCGTATTCGCCGACCCGTTCGACAACGCCCGCCTGGCCTGGATCGACGATTGCCTGCAGGGCGCGCCGCTGTACCTGGCCCATGCCGCGGACCTGGCCGCCTTCCTGGCGCGCCAGGAGGAGAGCTTCCACGCCATCGACGCCCTCGGCCAGGACGCCGAGCCCGGCGCCGAAGCCGACCCGCTGCAGCGCCTGTCCCTGGCCAGCATCAGCGAAGACCAGAGCCGGGTGGTCAAGCTGGTCAACTCGACCCTCTACGATGCCCTCAAGCAGCACGCCAGCGATATCCACCTGGGCATGACTGGCCAGGGCCTGACCATCAAGTACCGCATCGACGGCGTGCTCAATGGGGCTGGCAAGGCCAGCGGCAGCGCCTTCGCCGAACAGGTCATCTCGCGCATCAAAGTCATGGCCGAGCTGGACATCGGCGAGAAGCGCGTGCCCCAGGACGGCCGCTTCAAGGTCGCCTTGGGCGAGCGGCAGATCGACTTTCGCGTGTCGATCATGCCGAGCATCTTCGGCGAAGACGCGGTGCTGCGGGTGCTCGACAAGCAGGACCTGTCCGATCAGGTCAGCGGCGTACAGCTGCAGGCCCTGGGGTTCGCCGACGAGACCCTGCGCGCCTTGCGCCGCCTGGCCGCCGAACCCTACGGCATGATCCTGGTCACCGGCCCCACCGGCAGCGGCAAGACCACCACCCTCTACGCCATGATCAGCGAGATCAACCACGGCGTGGACAAGATCATCACCATCGAGGACCCGGTCGAATACCAACTGCCGGGGGTGCTGCAGATCCCGGTCAACGAGAAGAAGGGCCTGACCTTCGCCCGTGGTCTGCGCTCGATCCTGCGCCACGACCCGGACAAGATCCTGGTCGGCGAGATCCGAGACCCCGACACCGCGCAGATCGCCGTGCAGTCGGCGCTCACCGGGCACCTGGTGTTCACCACCATCCATGCCAACAACGTCTTCGACGTGATCGGCCGCTTCAGCCAGATGCAGGTCGACCCCTACAGCTTCGTTTCCGCGCTCAACGCCGTGCTGGCCCAGCGCCTGATCCGGCTGGCCTGCCCGCACTGTGCGCAGGCCTGCGCGCCGAGCGACGAAACCCTGGCCGCCTCGGGCCTCACCCGGGCGGCCGTCGGCGGCTGGATCTTCGTCCGCGCCCAGGGCTGCGGCCAGTGCCGTGGCAGTGGTTATCGCGGACGCAGCGCCATCGCCGAGCTGCTGCACCTGGACGACGACCTGCGGCAGATGATCGTCGAACGTCGCCCCCTGTCGCAGATCAAGGCGCTGGCCTGCCAGCGCGGCCTGCGCCTGCTGCGCGCCTCGGCCCTGGACCTGGTCCGCGAAGGCCGCACCACACTCGAGGAGATCAACCGTGTCACCTTTATCGCCTGATCGCTATTGCGCCGTGCTCGGCGCCGAGGGTGTCGGCCTGGGTCGCTGGCACGCACGTCAACACCAGTGGCTGGGCAGCCGCAGCTTCGCCTGCGCAGCCGGCCAGCCGGCTTGGGTCGCGCCCTTGGAGGCGCTGGCCGCGCTGCTGGCCGAGCAGGGCGTACGCGGTGCCCAGTTGCGGGTCTTGCTGTCGGCCCGCTACAGCCGTTTTTGCCTGGTCCCCTGGAGCGACGCCATTGGCCATCCACGGGAGCGGGATGCCTATGCCCGGGCCTGCTTCGAGCACCTCTACGGCCAGCCCCTGGACGACTGGCGCATCGTGTTGTCGGCGGAGCCGGCGGGGGTTGCGCGCATCGCCACGGCGTTGCCCGAGGGCCTGCTGCAGGGGCTGCAGGCGCTAGGCCAGGAGAGCCGGCTGCGCCTGCGTTCGGTGCAGCCGTACCTGATGGCCGCCTACAACCGCAGCCTGGCCCAGCTGGAGCAGGGCGACTTCCTGTTCGTCCTCGCCGAGCCGCGCCGCAGCGTGCTGTTGCTGGCGGCCGGAGGCGCCTGGCAGCAAGTGTTGGCCCAGGGCTGCGCCGACAACGACCAGGCCTTGCAGGCCTTGATCGAGCGCACCTGCGAGCTGTATGGCGAGCGCCTGCCGCGCATCTACCTGCACGCCCCGGGGCGTGAGCAGGTGCCACAACTGGCGGCGGTGCAGCTGTGCCCGCCGGCGGGTGACAGCGACCCGCTGTGCGCCATGTGGCGGGCGGTGGCCTGACATGCGCCGCCTGGACCTGGAATTCCAGCCCCGGCGCAGCAGCCCGCTGGCCTGGGCGTTGCTGGCCCTGGGCTGCTGCGCCCTGGCACTGCTGGTGCTGGTGCAGCAACGGCTGCAAGGCGAGCAACTGGACCTGGAGGCCCGGGTGCACCAGCTTGAGCAGCAGCTCGGCCGCCGCCCGGCCACCGCCGCGCCGCAGAGCAGCGCCGCCAGCCGCGAGCAGGCCGAGCAACTGGCGCAGATGCGCCACGTCTCGCAGCAGTTGCAACGGCCCTGGGAGCAACTGTTCGCCATGCTCGAAGCCCAGCCCCAGGAAGACGTCGCCTTGCTCAGCCTCACCCCCGATGCACGCAAGGGCCAGGTCCGCATCGCCGCCGAGGCGCGCAACCTGGAGGCCATGCTGCAGTACCACCAGCGCCTGGAGCGCAGCGCCGAGTTGCACGATGTCTCGCTGCTCAACCACGAGGTGGTGTCTGGCCAGCCCGAGCGTCCGGTGCGCTTCAACCTCACCGCCACCTGGGAGACCGGCCATGCACGTCCCTAGCCTGATCGTCCATGAACACCTGGCTCGCCTGGGCCGGGCCGGCCTCGGCGCGGTGCTGGTGGCGCTGCTGGCGCTGTTCGTCGCCTGTGCCTGGGTACTGCCCCAGTGGCAGGCCGTGCGCGAGCTGCGCGCCAGCGAGGCGGATGCCCGTGTGCAGGTCCAGCGCCTGCAGCGTGGCGAACTGAAGGTGGCGGCCAAGCCCGAGCAACAGGTGCTGGATGGCTTGCGCCGGCAACTGCCCGGCCAGCCCCAGGCCAGCGAACTGATCGAGCGCTTGTACCGCCTGGCCAGTGCCGAGCGCATCAGCCTGGCCCGTGGTGAATACGCCCTGGGCATCGATCCCAAGACCCGGCTGGCGCGCTACCAGATCGTCCTGCCGGTGCGCGGCAGCTACCCACAGATCCGTGGCTTTCTCCAGGCATTGCCCGGCGCGCTGCCGACTCTGGTGCTGGAGGACCTGGAGCTGCAACGCAAGCGCATCGGCGACGGCGAGCTCAATGGCCGCCTGCGCATGACCCTCTACCTGTCGAGGTCGTGATGAACACTCAGCGCGTGGTGATGTGGATGGGCTTTCTGGGCTTGAGCGCTGCCTTGGCCTGGGCGCCGGGGCACTGGTTCGGCCAGGAAGACAGCGTCGTTCCCTTCGCGGGCAAGCCCGCTCCCACAGGCGTCGTGGGCGCCGCTGAACCCGTGGGCGAGCGCTCGTCGGGGCGTCGAGGCGCCGTGACAGGGCCGGCCCAGGCCCCACGAAACCTGTTCCCGGTGCAGCAATGGAGCCAGCCCAAGGTCCTGGCCAGCGTGACCGAACGCCCTGTGATCGCCGCCCCGGTGGCCGCCGTCGCGCCCACCGCGCCGACGCTGCCGTTCCAGTTCGTCGGCCGCCTGGGCGATCGCGATGACCTGCAGGTGTTCCTGCAGAACGGCGAGAAGCTCTACGTCGTGCGCCAGGGCGACGTCATCGACGACACCTACCGCCTCGACCACGTCTCGGCCACCGAGCTGAGCCTGGTCTATCTGCCACTGCACCAGCCACAGACGCTGTTTGTCGGGAGCGCACCATGAAGCCATCGAAGTCGTGCAAGCCTGCTCCGTTCATGCTCCTGGCCCTGTGCGTGGCCTTGGCCGGTTGTGGCTCGAGCGCCGTGCGCAAGGACAGCGACGCGCTGTTCAAGGAAGGGCAGTACGAGGCCGGCATCGCCCGCCTGGAAGAGGCACTGCGCGACAAACCGCGCGACACCGAGCTGAACATCGCCCTGGCCCATGGCCGCCAGCGCGCGGTCGAGGCCCTGCTGGCCCAGGCCGACAGCGACCGTAGCCGCCATGACTTCAGCGGTGCGCGCATGGGCTATGGCCGAGTGCTGACCATCGAGCCGAACAACCGCCGCGCCCAGGAAGGTATCCGCCAGCTGGAGTTGATGCGTACCCTCGATGAGCGCGTCGCCCTGGGCCAGGCGGCGCTGCGTCAGGGCGACCTGTTCGGTGCCGAGCGCCACATGCGCGAAGTGCTGCGCCTGGACCCGCAGAACCAGAAGGGCATCATCCTGCGCAGCGACATCGAGAACGTCCAGGCGCGTACCGCCCAGCCGTTCCCGCAACTGCGCAGCAAGCTGGAGCGGCCGGTGACCCTGGAGTTCCGCGACGCCAACCTCAAGACCATCTTCGAGGTGCTGGCCCAGGTGGCCGGCATCAACTTCATCTTCGACAAGGACCTGCGCCCCGACATGAAGGCCACCATTTTCGTGCGCGAGGTGCGCATCGAGGACGCCGTGGCCCTGCTGCTGGAGCAGAACCAGTTGCACCAGAAGATCGTCAACGACAACACCCTGCTGATCTACCCCGCGTCGCCGCAGAAGACCAAGGACTACCAGGAACTGGTCATGCGCACCTTCTACCTGACCAGCATCGACGCCAACACCGCGCTGAACATGCTCAAGACCATGCTCAAGACCCGCGACGTGTTCGTCGACGAGCGCCTCAACACCCTGACCATGCGCGACACCCCCGACGCCGTGCGCATGGCCGAGAAGCTGCTGCAGTCGCAGGACCAGTCCAACCCCGAGGTGGTACTGGAAGTCGAGGTGATGGAGGTGGCCCGCTCGCGCATCCTCGACCTCGGCCTGCAATGGCCCAACACCTTCGGCGTGCTCAACGACCAGGGCAACCCGGTCAGCGTGCTCGACCAGTTGCGCGGCATCAACTCCAGCCGCATCAGCATCGGCCCGGCACCCCAGGCCAAGATCAATGCCGCGGACAAGGGCATCAACACCCTGGCCAGCCCCGTGATCCGTGTCAGCAACCGCGAGCAGGCGCGCATCCACATCGGCCAGCGGGTGCCGATCGTCAGCGCCACCTCGGTGCCTTCGACCCAGGGCCCGGTGATCACCGAGAGCATCACCTACCTGGATGTGGGCCTCAAGCTCGAAGTGCAGCCCACCGTGCACCTGAACAACGAGGTGGCGATCAAGGTGGCCCTGGAGGTGAGCAATGCCACGCCCCTGGAGCCGACCCGCCAGGGCACCATCCCGGTCCAGGTCGACACCCGCAATGCCCAGACCAGCCTGCGCCTGCACGATGGCGAGACTCAGGTGCTGGCCGGCCTGGTACGCAACGATCACAGCTCCAACGGCAACAAGATCCCAGGCCTGGGCGACATCCCTGGGTTGGGCCGGCTGTTCGGTAGTCATCGCGACGACATGAGCAAGTCCGAACTGGTGCTGGCGATCACCCCGCGCATCGTGCGCAACCTGCCGTATCAGAGCCCGTCGGACATGGAGTTCGCCACCGGTACCGAGTCCAGCCTGCAGGTACGCCAACTGGCCCAGCCGCTGCCCTCGGGCGGGCTGCCGGCCGAGGCTCCGCTCGATGCGCCCGCCGACGCGCCGTTGGCCGAAGGCCAGATGGCCGTCGTGCCGCCCACCCGGAGCCCACGGCCATGAAACGCCCGCAGCGTGGTTTCAGCCTGATCGAGGTGGTGCTGACCCTGGCGCTGCTCGGGCTGCTCGCCAGCATGGCCGCGCCCTTGACCGAGACCGTGGTGCGCCGCAACAAGGAACAGCAACTGCGCGAGGCGCTGTACCAGATCCGCGACGCCATCGATGCCTACAAGCGCGCCTTCGACGCCGGCTACATCGAGAAGCGCCTCAATGCCAGCGGCTACCCCCCGAACCTGCAGGTGCTGGTGGACGGCGTGCGTGACGTGCGCAGCGCCAAGGGTGCCAAGTTCTACTTCCTGCGCCGTATCCCCCGCGACCCATTGCTCGCGGCCAAGGACGACGACCAGGGCGGCTGGGGCCTGCGCGCCTACGACAGCAGCGCCGACGACCCGCGCCAGGGCGAGGACGTGTTCGACGTGTATTCCCGGGCCCGCGGCAAGGGCCTCAACGGCATCCCCTACGGGCAATGGTGACGGCGATGAAACGTAGCCTGGGTTTCACCTTGATCGAACTGCTGGTGGTGATGGCGATCATCGCCACCCTGATGACCATCGCCATGCCGCGCTACTTCGACAGCCTGGAGGCCTCCCGCGAGGCGACCCTGCGCCAGAGCCTGGCGGTGCTGCGCGAGGCCCTGGACCACTACTACGGCGACACCGGCAGCTACCCCGAGTCGCTGGAGCAACTGGTGGAGGCGCGCTACCTGCGCAATACGCCGGTCGACCCGATCACCGAGCGCAGCGATGCCTGGCAACTGGTGCCGCCGCCCGAGGGCGTGGCTGGCGGTGTGGCCGATATCAAGAGCGGAGCAACCGGGAGGGCGCGTGATGGCAGCCTCTATGCCCAATGGTAAGGCCTGCGCGGGCTTCACCTACCTGGGCGTGCTCTTGCTGATCGCGGTCGGCAGCCTGGCCCTGGCCGCCAGCGGCAGCCTCTGGTCGGCGACCGCCCAGCGCGAGCGTGAGCGCCAGTTGCTGTGGGTCGGCGGCCAGTACGCCCAGGCCCTGCGCAGTTACTACCGGGCCTCACCGGGCCTGGCCCAGTACCCCCAGGAGCTGCGCGAGTTGCTGGAGGACAACCGTTTTCCCTCGCCGAAACGGCATATCCGCAGGCTCTACCCGGACCCGATCGAGGGCAGCGACGACTGGGGCCTGCTGCGCTCGATCGATGGCCGCATCACCGGCGTGCACAGCCGCTCGGATGCCACGCCGCACAAGCGCGCCGGCTTCGACGCCCAGTGGTCCGCGTTCGAAGGGCTGGAGCACTACAGCGACTGGCAGTTCGTCGCCGAGCAGGCCTTCGCCGAGGGTGGCAACGCCACGTTCCGTCATGCCGGCCCGGGAGATACGCCATGAAACGCCTGGTCATGATCGGCTGGCTGTGCCTGTTGCTGGGCGCCTTGCCCAACGGTGCGGCCCGCGCCAGTGCCGAGGACGAGATGATGGGTTTCATCGTCGACCACACCATCTCGCACATCGGCCACGACTTCTACAACGCCTTCACCGACCGCCTGCGCGCCACCAGCCGCCTGGATTTCAACCTGGTGGTGCGCGAGCGCCCCGATGCCCGCTGGGGCAGCCTGGTGACGGTGGAGTACGAACGCGAGGTGCTGTACCGGCGCTTCCTGCCGCCCAACACCACGCAACTCAAAGACGAGGCCGTCGCGGCCGCCGACCTGGTCAAGCAGCAGATCATCCAGCGCAAGCTGCAGCGCCTGCTACAGGACACCACCGATCTGGAGAGGGACGAGCTATGAACAACCGCATTCCCCGTTGTATCGCCGCCTGCCTGCTGGCCGGCGCCGCCGCGGGCCTGGCCCAGGCCACGGAGCTGGTGTACACGCCGGTCAACCCGGCGTTCGGCGGCAACCCGCTCAACGGCACCTGGCTGTTGAACAACGCCCAGGCGCAGAACGACTACGACGACCCAGACCTGAAGAAGCGTACCTCGTTCAGCGGCACCTCGGCCCTGGAGCGCTTCAGCAACCAGCTCGAGTCGCGGCTGCTGTCGCAGTTGCTGGACAACATCAGCAACGGCACCACCGGCAGCATGTCCACCGACTCATTCCTGATCGACGTCATCGACGATTCCGGCGCCTTGAGCATCAAGGTCACCGACCGTGCCACAGGCGAAGTCTCGATCATCGAGGTCAGCGGCCTGAACCCCTGAGAGGGACGGGTCAATAGGGGAGAACGACCATGAAACGCCTGCTGAGCACACTGCTGATCCTCGCCACCTTGCAAGGCTGCGGCCTGCGCGAGCCGATGCCCGCCGAACAGGACACCGAGACGCCGACCCTGACGCCTCGGGCTTCCACCTACTACGACCTGTTGAACATGCCACGGCCCAAGGGACGGCTGATGGCGGTGGTGTACGGCTTTCGCGACCAGACCGGGCAGTACAAGCCGACCCCGGCCAGTTCGTTCTCCACCAGCGTCACCCAGGGCGCGGCGAGCATGCTGATGGATGCCCTCAATGCCAGCGGCTGGTTCGTGGTGCTCGAACGCGAAGGCCTGCAGAACCTGCTGACCGAGCGCAAGATCATCCGTGCCTCGCAGAAGAAGCCCGACGTCGCGCCCAACATCCAGAGCGAGCTGCCACCGCTGCAGGCCGCCAACCTGATGCTCGAGGGCGGCATCATCGCCTACGACACCAATGTACGCAGCGGCGGGGAGGGCGCCCGCTATCTGGGCATCGGCGCCTCCCGCGAGTACCGGGTCGACCAGGTCACCGTCAACCTGCGCGCGGTCGACGTGCGCACCGGGCAGGTGCTGGCCAACGTCATGACCAGCAAGACCATCTACTCGGTCGGGCGCAGCGCCGGGGTGTTCAAGTTCATCGAGTTCAAGGAACTGCTCGAGGCCGAGGTGGGCTACACCACCAACGAACCGGCCCAACTGTGCGTGCTCTCGGCGATCGAGGCGGCGGTGGGGCACCTTTTGGCGCAAGGTATCGAGCGGCGGCTGTGGCAGGTGGCGGGGGACGGCGGGGGCGACAAGGCGGTGTTGGAGAAGTACCTGAGCCAGAATCAGTAGGAGTAGGTGGCTTCTGGCTGTAAGCCAGTCCAGCCCAGTGAATGGACAGCAAATCAGCGTCTCGGTAGGACAGGCGGAAACCTGCGCCGTGGCAAGCTGAGTAACCTCGCCGGGTCGGAGAAGTCCGACCCGGTTTTTTTACTTTTTTGGTCTGGAGGCTCAGTTTCAAAGTTCTTCCTGCCAAAAATCGAGCGGTGCTGCAAAACACGGGGAGGCATGCGCGTTTCCGAGCCTGGTGGCCAACGAGACTGAGTCGATAGGGGATCAACCCGCCTTGCGCAACGTCAGGTTGATCCGCCGCTCGCCCAGGCGTGGATGCACGCCTGGCTTGATTGGTAGCACACCGTGAAAGCGCAGGCGATCTTCGCCGCCCCAGACCAGCACGTCGCCGTGGCCCAACGGTATGTGCCGGGGCCGGTCCGACCGTTGCAGCCCACCGAACAGGAACACCGCCGGCAAGCCTAGCGAGATCGACACTATCGGTTGGCCGAAGTCCGCTTCGTCACGGTCCTGGTGCAGGCTCAGGCGGGTGCCGGGCAGGTAGTGGTTGACCAGGCAGGCGTCCGGGACGAAACCGTCGAAGCCGGCAGTGGCCGCAGCGCGGCCGGCCAGGTCGAGCAGTATCGGCGGCAGGGCGGGCCAGGGTTGGCCGCTGACCGGGTCGGTCGGGCTGTAGCGATAGCCCTTTTCGTCACTCACCCAGCCCAGCGACCCGCAGTTGGTCAAGGCCACCGCCATGTGCAGGCCGCCCGGGGTGCGCATGTGCCGGAAGGGCGCGGCGCGCAGGACCGGGCGCAAGGCGTCGAGCAGCGCCTCGACCTCGGGCACGGCGAAGCCGGGCAGCAGCACGGTCTGGCTGGCCAGGCGTTGCGGCTGGGGGCCGAACAGGTCGAGGTCGGACTGGATCATGGTGCTGGCACGGGTCGGAGGTCTGGCCATTGTAGCGTTGTGGGGCTTTTCGTGGATAAGCCTTCTCACAAAGGTTCACTGCGGTGCTGACTTGGGTGGGCTTGCCGACGGGGGGAGAGGGACAAAAAGGAACCGCGGCGCCAGGGAGAAGCACACCGCGGTCCAAGGGGGAGGGGGTTATTGCTGGGTCACGGTCGCCAGGTTGGCGTTGCCGTACTGGGTGATGGTGGCGGTCTGGTTGGCGCCGCTCTGGTCGACGAAGGCCAGGTTGGCGTTGCCTCCCTGTGTCACGAAGGCGACGTTGACACCATCGGCCTGCTTGATGGTGGCTTCGTTGCCGCTGCCGTACAGCTGGTAGGTGTAGCTCTGGTTGCCATAGCCGGACTGCTCGAGGGTGATGGCGTTGCCGCTGCCGGCGCTCAGGCCCGTGGCGTAGTTGTCGCTGCCGCGCTGGTCGGCGATCAGCAGGTTGTCGCTGCCGTTCTGCTCGAAGTACAGCTCGTTGTTGCTGTCGACCTGGTTGGTCTGCATCTGGTTGCCGGTGCCTTTCTGGTTCAACTGGGCCAGCTGGTTCATGCCGTCCTGGGTCAGGTTGACGCCGTTGCCGGTGCCGGTCTGGTTGATCTCGGCACGCTGGCCGCTGCCGAACTGGCCGCCGGGTTTCTCGCCCTTCCAGTTGCTGGCCATGATCTTGTTGCCATTGCCGGTGGTGGTGATGCTCAGGCTGTGGTTGTCACCGGTCTGGTAGGTGAAGTGCAGGTTGTCGCTGCCGTTCTGGGAAATGCTGGTCACCGACTGGGTGGTCTCGTACTGATCCGACCAGCTGGCGTTACGCTGGCCGTTCTGGGTCAGGCTGGCGGTGTTGGCCTGGCCGAAGCTCTGGTCGATGTAGCCTTCGTTGAGCTGGCCTTGCTGGTACACGGCGGCCTGGCTGGCGTTCTGGTTGTCTTGCCAGACCTCCATGGAGTTGCCGGTGCCGTACTGCAGGATGCCGATGGTGCCGCCCAGGCCGTCGCGCTGGTCGCCGTAGGCCCAGTTGGCCGAGCCGTCCTGGTAGATCTGGATGTCGCCGTCCTGGTGGCTCAGGTGCTCGGCGGCGGCGAAGTTGCCGCTGCCGCCTTGCATGATCAGGCTGCGGTTGTTGGTGCCGCCGAACAACTGTTCGACGACCGCCTCGTTGCCACTGCCCCATTGCTGGGTGGTGGCCTGGCTGCCCACCTGGGTGTCCTGGAACACCAGCGAGACGTTGCCGGTGCCTTGCTGGGCCTGCAGGGACTGGTTGTTCTCGCCGATCGACTGGCTGGCGAAATTGTCGTTGAGGGTGCCGCTGGACTGCTGGGTGATCTGGCTGCCGTTCTCGTACAGCTGTTCGCCGTAGCCGGCGTTGTACGAGCCGGTGGCGCTCTGCTGGATGTCGCTGGTGCTGTTGTCCTGCACGGCCATGTGGTTGTGGCCCTGGCCGGTCTGGTGCTGGGTGGCCGAGGCGAAGGGCGCGAGGCTCTGCAGGACCTCGGCGATGTTCTCGTTGCCCTGCTGGGTCTGGGTCGAGGTGCTGTCGTCGGCCATGACCTGGCCGGCCAGGGCCAGCACGATGGCGGCGCTTAGGGGAGCGAGCTTGAACATGATGGTGCCTCCAGGTCTATCGGTATTGGGTGATGTGAATCTGCTGGCCGTTGCCGGCCTGGGTCACGGCGCTGGTGAGCCCGCTGCCGTGCTGTTCGATGTTGGCCGTGTTGTAGTCGCCGATCTGTTCGATCGACGCGCTGTTGCGGCTGCCACGCTGCTGGATCGACGCGCTGTTGCCTTGGCCCTGCTGGGTGATCGACGCCATCAGGTCGCTGCCTTCCTGCAGGATGAACGCCTCCTGCGCGCCCCCGGCCTGGACGATGCGGCCCAGCAGGGCCTGGCCGTTCTGGTCGAGGGCGGCGCGGTTGCCCGTGCCCTGCTGCTCGATCACCGCCAACTGGCCGGCGCCGGCCGGCAGCAGGCGGACGATCGACGGCTCGCCGAGGTCGTTGCCGGCGGCAAGGTCGGCGTTGTCCATCAGGTCATCGGCCCAGCCGGGCGGGATGGCCTGGCCCACCAGGGCCAGGCCGAGCAGCAGTGGATACAGGCGTTGCATGGCGTCTCTCCCTGGCCTTGGCTACTGCACGTTCACCGGCACGGTGCGTTCGCTGCCCTGGCTGCTGCGGATGATCGCCGTCGGGTTGGCCGTCGGGATCACCGTGGTGCTGTTGCTCACCGCCAGGCGCCAGCGGCCGGTGATCGGCACTGCGACGCTGCCCAGGGTCACCAGGCCGTTCGGGGTGGTCACCTGCACCGTGACGGTGTTGCCGGTGGTCACCGACGACGTGCCGCTGATATCCCAGTTGAAGCGGTTGTTGGAGCGCGCCGTGACGCTGGCCGCGGTGACCGTGAAGGTCTCCTGGGCCGGGCGTGGCGACACCTGCACGGTAACCGTGCCGCTGCCGGAGAGCGCCCCCAGGGCATCGCGCGCCACGTAGGTGAAGCTGGTGCTGAACGGGGCGGTGACGGTGCCCGGCGGTGTGTAGGTGACCACGCTGCCATCGGTGCTGACCGTGCCTCGGCCGGCCGGTGGCTGGGTGACGCTGGCCACGCTCAGCGGCAGGTTGCCTTCCGGGTCGCTGTCGTTGGCCAGCACGTCGATGGTCAGCGGCACGCCCAGGGTCGCGACGCTGTCCGGCACTGCCGTCGGCGGCTGGTTGGGCGCGACATTGACGGTCACGGTGGCCGGCTCCGACTTCAGGCCCTTGGCGTCCTGGGCGCGATAGCTGAAGGTGGCCACCAGTGGCGAGGTGGCACCGGGCGGCGGGGTGTAGGTCACCGCGGTGCTGCCGTTGAGTACCACCGAGCCGAGGCCGGTACCGGGCTGGGTCAGGTCGGCGATGCTCAGTGGCAGGTTGCCGTCCGGGTCGCTGTCGTTGGCCAGCAGGTTGAGCGTCACGGGGACGCCGACGCTGGTGCTGCCGCTGTCGGGCTGGGCCAGCGGCGGCTGGTTCTCGGCTTCCACCGGCGCGCTGCCGACCACCACCACCGGCTCGACGTCGCTGCCGCCGGCGGCGGACTTGACGGTGACGCTGGCAGGTGGCTGGGCGAGGTCATTGACCGTCAGGCTCTGCAGGGTACCGGCCTTGGACAGGCGACCATAGCCCTGGGCGACCAGGTCCGGGACCTGCACTTCATCGCTGGAGCTGGCCTCGATGACCAGGCGCTTGTTGGCCCAGTCGTAGCGCGCGGTACGAATCTTCACCACGTCGCTGAGGGTGCTCGACAACGACGTTGGGCGGGTGGCACCGGTGCTGCTGCTGGCGGTGACCACCACCACCGCAGGCGGTGCGGCCTGGCTCAGTTGCTGGCTGAAGAACAGCCCGTTGTTGTCGGTCAGCAGGTTGAACTGGCAGGGCGAGGGCGGCGTACCGATCAGCTCCAGGCCGTTGCGCATGCACAGGCTGGCGCTGTTCGGTGCCTTGGCGAACAGCTCGACGCGGGTCCCGGCGGCATTGCGCTGGTAGGTGGCGCGCTGCAGCTCCACCGGGGTCTGGGCACGTGCGTCGAGGACCTTGCCGGAGACGGTGAAGAGGTTGGTCTGGATGGTCCCGGCCGGGCCTTCTATACGCACGAAGTTGGTGTTGAATGGGCTGCCGGTGACGGCTTGGGTGATGTTCGGGTCGCCGACGAAGGTCTCGGTGGCACCGGTGTCCGGGTTGACTTCGGTGTAGGGCCCGTCGACGCTGCGCAGGAACGGCCCGAGGTTGCCGTTGAGCGCGCCGGTGAAGTTGCCCGGGCCGCCGATGCCGATGTCGCGGGTCATGTTGATCGCGCGTCGGCCGGTGGAGGTGACGTTGATGGTCTCGACCCCGTAGGGGTGGGTGATGGTGTAGACGCCGGTGCGTGGGATCGTGGCGCGGATGCGGATGCGGGCGAAGCTCTGCTGGTCGCCATCGACCGGCACCTCGGAGGCGAAGGCCGCCTCCAGGCCTGCGACGTAGACCTCCAGCTCGTAGCCGCTGTTGCCCACCTGCGGGATCTCGGTCTCGGCCAGGAACCAGAACAGCTCCGAGGGCCAGTTGTCCGGGAACACCATCGGCAGCCTGTCGTCGTAGCCTGGCTCGGCGGCGAGCATGCACATGTAGTTCGGCGCTGCCGGGGTGCCGGGCGCCCGCGAGCTGATCGCCCGCGACTGGCACAGTTCCAGGGACAGGTCGGTGGAGTCCTTGTACCACATCGGGTAGCGCCCGGTGGCCAGGGTGTAGGGGCCTGGATCGACCTCGGAGAGCGCGGCCCAGGCCACGCCGGAGAGGGTGAAGGAGAGCCCGGCGGCGCATAGCGCCCGGCGTGGCCAAGTGTTCATGCTGCCTCCTTGAAGGCGGAGCCTTTGTCTGTTCATGGCACCAGCACCACGTCTTCGCTGTCGCTGCCACCGTGGGCGCTGGTGACTTGCACCTTGGCCGGGGGGATCGGCGAGAGCCCGGTGGTGAGAGTCTTCACCGCGCCGTTGCCGGAGAGGCTGCCGATCAGGGCGCCGTTGCCGGTATGGGCGGTGAGGGCGGGCGGGCTGGTTTCGTCGCTGCTGCTGGCCACCAGGGTCAGCTGGCCGCTGGCCAGGCTGTATTCGGCGCGGCTGATGGTCACCAGGTCGGTCAGTGGCAGGTTGGCGCTGGTGGCGCTGCTGGTGGGGATGGCCACGCTGTTGTCGGCGTTGACCACCAGGGTGGTGGGCAGGCTCGGGTTGAGCGCCGACTGGGCGTACCAGGCACCGGTGCTGTTGGCTTCGGTCAGGGTCAGGTTGGGTGTCTGGCTGGTGAGGGTGACGCTGGCCGGCTGGGGTGGGGCCATGACGAAGACATCTTGCTGGGCGCGCAGGTCGCCGTTCTCGCTGTGCCGCGAGTAGGTGCTGCGCAGCGGCAGCAACGGGGTCGGCCGGTGCACCTCGGAGAGCTTGCCGGAGACGGCGAACAGCTCGGTGCGCAGGTCCAGGCCGTTGGGGCCCTCGATGCGCACGTAGTTGGTGTTGAACGGGCTGCCGGTGACAGCCTCCTCGAGGTTCGGGTCGCCGATGTAGCGTTCGCTGGCGCCGGTGACCGGGTTGGTCTCGGTGTAGGGGCCATTGACGCTGCGCAGGAACGGCCCGACGTCACCGGTGAGCGCGCCGTCGTAGGTGAGCGGGGTGCCGATGCCCAGGTCGCGGGTCATGTTGATCGCCCGGCGGCCGGGAGTCTCCACGTCGAACACATCGACGCCATAGGGGTGGGTGACCACGTAGGTACCGGCCACGGGCACGTCCACGCGGATCCGCACCCGGGCGAAGCTGATCTGGTCGCCATCGATGGGTTCCTCGACGCTGAACGCCGCCTCGAGTGCCGTGCCATAGCTCAACTCGATGCCACGGGCGGCATCGACGATCTCGGCATCGGCGGTGAACCAGAAGGCTTCGTCGGGGAAGTTGCCAGGGAACTGGATCGGCTGGGTATCGTCGAACACGCCCGGCGCCGGCGTCAGTGGGCACATGTAGGACGGTGCGCCGGGGGCGCCGCCGACACGTGAGCTGACGGCCTTGGACAGGCACAGGTCGAGGGTCCGGCCGTGGGTGTCCTGGTACCAGGCGGCGAACCTGCCGTTCTCGGGTAGGTAGGGGCCCGGGTCGACCGCATACAGCGCAGCCTGGGCCGGTAGCTGGAGCATGCTGGCAAGGATCGCCACTGCCAGCGGGTGGGGTATCGGTCGGTGCATGAGTCAATCCCTCCTGCAAACGGGCCCAAGGGGTTGGGGCGTCTGACGAGGGATCGGCAACAGCCGTGCCAGTTTGTGGATCTTGCCCTGCAGGCCTTGTGGCGCAAGGGCTGCGGT
>NZ_JBCGFQ010000030.1:0-71350 GCF_040984075.1 Pseudomonas sp. I2 | reverse complement strand
GGCCAGCTCCGGGGATGGGGATTCTGGCGGGTACAGGCTTTCCAGGGTCTTGTTCAGCAGCATGGCCACCAGGTTTCGATGATGGAAATCCCGGCTCTGCCGGCTCAGCCGTTCTGCATCGAGTTGGTAGCAAGGCGGTACGCCTGCCTGCTCGGAACCTTGTGCCGGCCTGGTGTGTTCAAGCTGCTCGGCCGGCATCAGGTCGCGCAGTTGATGTTGGTAGGCCGAAACGGACAAGCTCAGGTCCAGGGTCATGCCTTCGGCATCGCTCAGCGCCACCACCGCCGGGATTTTCGGCTGGGTGCTGGGGTAGTGCCGGGCCATGGCGCAGAGGCTGCCGATGGGCAAGGTGTCGGTGAGCGGGTGGCTGCTCCAGGCCAGCGACATGCGCCGGTCCGTGGGCTTGAAGTCCTCGACCCAGGTTTGCAGGGCACTGACCGGCAATACATGGGGCTGGGTGGAAGGCGAGTGGTTGCCGGCGATCAGCTCGGCCATGTCCAGCGGGCGCATGTGCCGTTTGCGCAGCGCCACCGAAGCGCTGATGCGGGCGGTCATGGCGTTGCTCCACAGGTGTGGGCTGTAGCCGATCCACACCTCCTTGGCGGTGTCCTCGCAGGTGTCGGCCCATACCCAGGGCATGGTCCGGCTGGACAGGTAGCGGTCGCGGCGGTGGTAGTGCTCCAGCCCTCGGTACCTGAGTTCCTTGTAGTAGCCCTCGCCATCGTATTCATGGATGACCAGCTTTTCGCCCAGGGGACCTTTCATGAACACGTAGATGTAGCCCGGGCGCAGGGCACGTAGGGTGTAGGCGCAGTGGTGCAGCGGGGCAAACCCTTGCTCCAGGTTGAAGCCCGAATCGGCGTAACGGCAGGGTGGAGCATCGCCCATGCGTGGGACGATGGCGTAGCGCACGGGCAGGATGGGTACCCGTGCACTGCAGGCGGGGCCAGAGGTGGCGCTGCTGACGGAGGCGTCAGTCATGGGTGTTTTCTTCCTTGCAGTGGATCAGTGCTTGCAGCTCACGCAG
The DNA here is from genome assembly GCF_040984075.1 of Pseudomonas sp. I2. Classification (NCBI taxonomy): domain Bacteria; kingdom Pseudomonadati; phylum Pseudomonadota; class Gammaproteobacteria; order Pseudomonadales; family Pseudomonadaceae; genus Pseudomonas; species Pseudomonas sp. I2. The sequence goes on along the minus strand of NZ_JBCGFQ010000030.1, from coordinate 70,323 downwards.
GCGGGCCTGTGGCGGCTCGTCGAGGTGACCGAAAGCTCCGGACACTAGCGAGGAATCATTTTTAGAAGGAGCTTTGCGCTTCCTAAAATGCTGTGGGAAATTTCGTTTTTGATTTGAGCAGGGCGATATGCTCGTGGCATTTGCCCCTTTTAGCCGGAGTCTCGAACCTTACCTCAGCGTCCGCTCGATCCCTCCGAGCAGCAGGCTCTCCATCAGGCCAAGCCCTTCGCCCTCATCCAGGCTCCGTTCGCGCAACAACCCTGGCAGTTGATTGAGCAGTGTCGCCAGCACATGCCCTGTGGCCGCCAGCGCCTCTCCCTGCAACCGCGCCTGCGGTGCGATCAAGTGCAGCAGCCCCTTCTCGTACCGCTTGCGCAGCGCCGCCAGGCGCGCCTGCTGGTCCTCGTTGAGGCAGCAGAAATCCCGCTCGGCCAGGCGAAACTGCAAGGGCCGCTCGGCGTGCAATTGCCAGTGCGCGGCAATCAGGCAGGGCAAGGCCGCCTGCCCGCGGGCCAGTGCCCGGCGGCCTTGGTCGAGGGTGGCCTGCAGTTCCTCGTAGAGCTCCTCGATCAGGTCGTAGAGCAGGTCTTGCTTGCTGGGGAAGTGGTGATACAGCGAACCTGCGGTCAGGCCGACATGCGCGGCCAGTTCACGCATGCTGACCTGGCCGAAGCCCTTCTCGGCGAAGAGCGCCATGGCCTTGTCGCGGCGCTCTTCGAAGCTCGCACAGCGCAGGGCGGCGTTGATCGGCATGGCGCTCGCTCCTCAGTAGGTGAAGAAACCGCGACCGCTCTTGCGCCCCAGGTAACCGGCGGCAACCATCTCCTTGAGCAGCGGGGCGGGGCGGTACTTGCTGTCGTTGAAGCCTTCGTGGAAGGCCTCCATGATCGCCAGCAGGGTGTCCAGTCCGATCAGGTCGGCCAGGGCCAGCGGCCCGATCGGCTGGTTGCAGCCCAGGCGCATGCCGGTGTCGATGTCCTCGGCGCTGGCCAGCCCTTCCTGGCGGACGAAGATGGCCTCGTTGATCATCGGCACGAGGATACGGTTGACCACGAAGCCTGGGCGGTTGCCGGCGGTGATCGGCGTCTTGCCCAGCTTTTCGGTGACCACCAGGGCCTGGGCATAAGTGCTGTCGCTGGTCTGCAGGCCTCGGATGATTTCCACCAGCGCCATCATCGGCACCGGGTTGAAGAAATGCACGCCGATGAAACGCTGCGGCTGTTCGATGCTGGCGGCCAGCTCGGTGACCGACAGCGACGAGGTGTTGGTGGCGATCAGGCAGTCGCTGGCAACGTTGGCCGCCACCTGCTGGAGGATGCGCTGTTTAAGCGCCAGGTTCTCGGTGGCGGCCTCGATCACCAGTTGCACGCCGCCGAGTTGGGCGTAGTCGGTGCTGGTGCGGATGCGCGCCTTGGCTGCCGTCGCCTGGTCGGCGTCGAGGGTGCCCTTGTTGACCTGGCGTTCCAGGTTCTTGCCCAGGGTCGCCAGGCCACGCTCCAGCGCGGCATCCGAGACATCGATCAGCAGAACCTGGTAACCCGCTACCGCGCAGACCTGGGCGATACCGTTGCCCATGGTGCCGGCGCCGATCACGGCGATATGTTGAATGCTCATGCGACGACTCCTCAAACGCGCTCGAAGACCACGGCGATGCCTTGGCCGCCGCCGATGCACATGGTGGCCAGGGCGTAGCGGCCCTGGATGCGGTGCAGTTCATGGATGGCCTTGGTGGCGATGATCGCCCCGGTGGCCCCGACCGGGTGGCCGAGGGAGATGCCCGAGCCGTTGGGGTTGACCTTCTCCGGGTCGAAGTCCAGGGCGCGGGCCACGGCGCAGGCCTGGGCGGCGAAGGCTTCGTTGGATTCGATCACGTCCAGGTCGTTCACCCCCAGGCCGGCTTTCTCCAGCGCCTTGCGGGTGGCCGGGATCGGGCCCAGGCCCATCAGCTCCGGCTCGACCCCGGCATGGGCATAGGCCACCAGGCGGGCCAGCGGCTTGAGGCCCAGGCGGCGTACCGCCTCGCCCGTGGCCAGGACCAGGCCGGCGGCGCCGTCGTTGATGCCGCTGGCGTTGCCGGCGGTGACGCTGCCGTCTTTCTTGAACACCGGCTTCATGCTGGCCAGTTGTTCGGCGCTGGACTCGCCACGCACATGCTCGTCCACGGCGAACTGCACGCTGCCCTTGCGGGTCTTCAGCTCCAGCGGGACGATCTGGCTGTCGAAGCGGCCCTGGGCGATGGCGCGGGCAGCGCGGCGCTGGCTGGTCAGGGCCAGTTCATCCTGCATTTCCCGGGTAATGCCGTGCTTGGCCGCGACATTCTCGGCGGTGATGCCCATGTGGAAGTGTTCGAACGGGTCCTGGAGGATGCCGACCATGTAGTCGATGCCCTGTATGTCACCCATGCGCGCGCCCCAGCGTGCCTGGGGCAGTAGGTAGGGGCCACGGCTCATGGACTCGGCGCCGGCGGCCAGGGCCACGTCGGTATCGCCCAACAGCAGGCCCTGGGCCGCTGAGACGATCGCCTGCAGGCCCGAGCCGCACAGGCGGTTGACGTTGAAGGCCGGGGTTTCCTTGGGAACCCCGGCGTTCATCGCGGCGACCCGGCCCAGGTAGGCGTCGCGGGGCTCGGTGGGGATCACGTTGCCCATCACCACGTGGCCGATCTGCTCGGCGGCCACGCCCGAACGTTCGATGGCGGCACGGCTGATCGCGGTCGCGAGGTCGGCCAGGGCCAGGTCCTTGAGGGAACCACCGAAACCGCCGATGGCGGAACGGACTGCACTGACGACGTAGATTTCTGCGTTGCTCATTGGAGGCTCCGATTGCGAAGGCATGGCGGGAGCGGGCCAGGCTCTGCGAGAATGACCGGCGTTCCCGGGATGGGTCGAGTCTAGGCAAAGGCCAGGGCATGGCCTATGCCGGATCTGTTCAGTCAACCTGGCATTTTTTGCCACTCAGCATAGACAGCGAAAACCAGCCATGCGCGATAGCGATTCGGTCGCGGTGTACTTCCTCAATGCCATGGTCCACACCCTGCGCGAGCGCCCTGGCGAGCGTGACGAGCGCCTGCGTGCGGTGGGTATCGACCCGGCCCTGCTCGACCAGCCCCAGGCCCGCGTGCCGGCCAAGGCCTTCGCCCGCCTGTGGCTCGACCTGATCCATGCCCTGGACGACGAATTCTTCCGCCTCGACAGCCACGGCATGCCCCTGGGCAGCTTCGCCCTGATCTGCCGCGGGCTGATCCAGGAACCGAACCTGGAAAAGGCCTTGCGCCAGTGCCTGGGCAACTTCGCCCTGTTCCTGCGTGATTTGCACGGGACGTTCTCGGTGCGTGGCGGGCGCGCGGTGATCAGCGTGCAGTCGGACATCGCCGATCCGTTGACCCGTGTGTATGCCGAGGAGACCTACCTGGTGCTGGTGGTCGGCCTGCTGTGCTGGCTGGCCGGCCGGCGCATCGCCATCGATCGCACCGAACTGGCCGTGGCGCGTCCGGCGCAGGACGACGACCTGCTGCTGTGGGGCCCCGACCTGCGCCTGGGCAGCGGGCGCACCGAGGTGGAGTTCGACAGCGCCTACCTGCGCTTGCCGGTGGTGCAGGACCTGGCGGCGCTGAAGACCTTCCTGCGCAGCGCCCCCCAGGGCCTGGTGATCCGCTTTCGCAACCAGAACGGCCTGGTGGCCGAGGTCTACCGGCATTTGCGCGCCCGCCGCTACGGGCAGTGGCCGACCCTGGCCGCCATGGCCGGGCAGCAGGGCATCAGCGCCAGTACCTTCCGCCGCCAGCTGGAGCGCGAAGGGCGCTCGTACCAGCAGATCAAGGACGAAGTGCGCCGGGCCATGGCCTTCGAACGCCTGCGCGAGGGGGTGTTGAGCATCGCCGAAATCGCCGAGCAGACCGGCTTCCAGGAGCCCAGCGCCTTTCATCGCGCGTTCAAGAAATGGACCGGTCATAGCCCGGGCAATTACCGCGCGCGGCTGCTCGGGCGTTGAGCTGGGGCTGTGCTGGCGCATTGGGAGCGGGCGGTGGGCACGGCCTATGGGCAAGCGGCCCTGGATGGAACTGAAGGCCCCAATTGAGCGGGTTCGACCGCGAAGGAGCCTGCCCTGGCCGCGATCCGATCAGGCCGGCACCATGGCGAAACCCACGCCGAAGCGGTTCCAGGCATTGATGGTGGCGATGGCCAGGGTCAGGTTGGCCACCTCGGCCGGTTCGAAGTGTTCCAGCAGCGCTTCGTACTCAGGCTGCGGAGCACCCCGCTCGGGCAACCGGGTCAGGCTCTCCAGCCAGGCCAGGGCCGCGCGCTCACGGGGCGTGAAGTAACGGGTTTCCCGCCACACGCTCAAGGTCTGCAGGCGCGCCTCGGTCTCCCCGGCCTTGCGTGCATCGTTGGCGTGCATGTTGACGCAGTAGGCGCAGCCGTTGATCTGCGAGGCACGCAGGCGGACCAGCTCGAGCAGCGAGTGTTCCAGGCCGCTGTTGGCCAGGGCCTGTTCCAGGCCGATCATGGCCTGGTAGGCCTGCGGGGCGTGCTTGGCCCATTCGATGCGGTTGTGCATGGGGTACCTCCAATGGCTTGAGGGGTTGTACAAGGTGTGGGGAGTACCTTAGCGCCGCGCCGCGACCGGCCCGATAGCCAATCCCGCACTTTGCCAGGAGACCAATCTGCTCATTCGGCCGAGCACTGACTTGCATCCAATCTCTTCATTTCAGCCTGGGGCCCCGAGCCGGGATAATGACCGGGTCTTGCACCAGGAGAACGACCCCATGTCCGAAGAACGTTTCATGCGCGAAGCCCTCGACCTCGCTCGCGCCAATATCCAGGCCGGCGGCCGGCCCTTCGGTGCCGTGCTGGTGTACCAGGGGCAGGTGGTGGCCCGTGCGGTCAACGAGATCCACAGCACCCAGGACCCGACCACCCACGCCGAGATGCAGGCCATCCGCAAGGCCGCCCAGGCCCTGGGGCGGGCACGCTTGGATGGCGCGCAGATCTATGCCAGCGGCCACCCATGCCCGATGTGCCTGGCCGCCATGCACCTGTGCGGTATCGAGCGGGCCTGGTTCGCCTACGACAACGACGAGGGCGAGCCCTATGGCCTGTCCACGGCCGAGGTCTACGCGCAGATGGCCCGGCCACCCCAGCAGCAGAGCCTACCCCTGCGGCCGCTGAAGCCGGCCGGCGAGGCTGACCTGTACCGGCAATGGCAGCAGGCCCACCAGGCATGAGAAGCGCGCTGAACCTGCTGCTGGTGGTGCTGCTGGCACTGAACCTGCGGCCGATCCTCACCAGTATCGGCCCGCTGCTCGAGCCCATGCGCGCCAGCACCGGCCTGGGCTACCAGCAGGCGGCGCTGCTGACTGCGCTGCCGGTGCTGTGCATGGGCCTGGTGCCGCTGCTGCAGCCCTGGCTACGACGCTGGTTGAGCGAGCACGGCGGCATGCTCATGGGCCTTGCGGCCATCGCCTTGGCCTGCCTCTGGCGCCTAGAACTGGGCAGCGCCTGGGCGCTGATCGCCAGCGCGGTGCTCGCCGGGCTTGGTGTGGCCGTGGTCCAGGGCATGATGCCGGGCCTGGTCAATCGCTGGTTCCCTGGGCGCCTGGCGGCGGCCATGGGCGTGTACTCGGCGGCGCTGATGAGCGGTGGTGGTTTGGCCGCCGTGCTCGGGCCGCACATCAGCGGGTATTTCGGCCATTGGCAGGCCGGCCTCGGCGTCTGGGCGCTGCCGGCCGTGCTGGCGGTGCTGGCCTGGAGCGTCCTGCGTCCACGCCAGGGCCTGCCGAAACTGGCTGGCAGCGGGGGCGGGCACTGGTTCGGCAACCGTCGTGCCTGGTTGCTGGCGCTGTACTTCGGCCTGATCAACGGCGGCTACACCAGCATGGTGGCCTGGCTGCCGGCCTATCACCTGGAGCATGGCGGCACGGCCCAGGGCGGTGGTGAGCTGGTCGGCCTGATGACGATCTTCCAGGTTGCCGGTGCCCTGGGCCTGCCGCTGTTGCTGCGGCGCCTGGCGGACCGTCGGCCCGGCCTGTGGCTGGCGCTGTCGATCCAGCTGGGCGGCTTTCTCGGCCTGTTGCTGGCGCCGACGCTGGCCATGGGCGTATGGGTGGCGATGATCGGCCTGGGCCTGGGCGCCTGTTTCAGCCTGAGCCTGACCTTGACCCTGGAGCACCTCAGGACGCCCGCCGAAGCCGGTAGCCTGGCGGCTTTCGTCCAGGGCATCGGTTTCATCATCACTGGCATCGTGCCGTACATCACCGGTTGGCTGCGCGATACCAGCGGCGAGTTCCAGGCGTCCTGGACATTGCTCACCGTCACGGTGCTGGCCATGTTGCTGGTGACCGTGCGCTTCGCCCCGCGTGGCTATTCCGCTGCCATCGCCCGGTCGCGGCCGGCGGCCCAGGCAGCGCTCAATTGAGGCCTTGCAGGGTATCGCGGACCCGGTCCAGGGCCGGGTCGATATCCAGCAGCTCGATGGCACCGAAACCCAGCAGCAGCCCCGGGCGCACCGGGGCCTCGCTGAAGAACGGCGCCAGGGAATAGAGACCGACCTCCACCTTGCGCGCCAGGCTGGCCAGCAGTTCCACGTCCACCCCCGGTTTGGCCAGGGCGCTGAGGTGAAAGCCGGCATTGGCCGGCACGGCCGTCAGCCAAGGCGCCAGGTCGCCTTCCAGGCGCATCAGGATCCGTTCGCGTCGGGCGCTGTAGATCTCGTGGCAGCGGCGGATGTGCTTGCTCAGGTAGCCTTCGCCGATAAAGCGTGCCAGAGCCCACTGTTGCAGGCTCGGGCTGTGCCAGTCGCTCAGGTGCTTGGCCACGCAGGCGGCTTGCAGCACGCTGGGCGGTAGCACGGCGTAGCCCAGCCGCAGCTCTGGCAGCAGCGTCTTGGAGAAGGTCCCCACGTAGGCCACCAGCCCATGCCGGTCGAGGCGCTGCAAGGCATCGTCGGGCGGCCCCTGGTAGCGGAACTCGCAGTCGTAGTCGTCTTCGATCACCACCGCCCCCAGCTCGGCGGCCCTGGCCAGCAAGGCCTCGCGGCGCGCTTGGCTCATCGGCATGCCCAGCGGGAACTGGTGCGACGGCGTCACGTAGATCAGCCGCGTGCCGTCGGCGATCCGCTCCACGCACAGGCCTTCGTCATCCACCGGTACCGACTGCAGGCGCGCGCCGAGGGCCAGGAACAGCTGGCGCGCCGGTGGGTAGCCAGGGTCTTCCATGGCCACCTGGCAGCCGGGCTCGACCAGCACCCGGGCGATCAGGTCCAGGGCCTGCTGCGCGCCGTTGCACACCATGACGTCCGCGGTGCTGCATTGCACACCGCGGGCGAAGGCGATGTGATGGGCGATGGCCTCCCGCAGTTCGGGCAGCCCCTGGGCTGGGAACTGCCGCTGCGGGTGGCGCTGGCTGCGGCGCAGGGCGTAGTGCAGGCAACTGCGCCACTGGTCGAAGGGAAACTGCGCCTTGCTCGAGGCGCCCCCGACGAAGTCGTAGCGCGACGGCGCTTCCAGGGCCGGCCTGTCGAGCACGGTGGCGCGCTGGCGCCAACGCTCCAGGGTGTCGGCCGCCGCCAGGGGGATGGCCTGGGCTGCGCTCGAGCGCAACGGCCGGCGTTGCCTGACGAAGGTGCCACGGCCGACCACGCCGCTGAGCAGGTTGTCGTAGGTCAGCCGCGAATAGGCTTCGGCCACGGTCTTGCGCGACACTCCCAGTTGCTCGGCCAGCAAGCGGGTAGGGGGCAGTTGGGTGCCGGCCGCGAGGTGGCCGCTGTCGATACTGGCGCGCAGTTGCTGGTAGAGCTGGTCGGCCAGGCCTTTGCGGCCTTGCAGGCGGATGTGCAGTTCCATGGAGCTGTCCGGGGCGGTTCGGGCCCCCAAGCTTCGAGCCTTGTGCCGCACGCTGCAAGCACAAACCTCGCGAGCCCGCTGGCAATGGCGTCAGAAGCGTGCCGTGCTGACCGTGATGTAGCCCTTCTCGGGCAGGGCGATGCGGATCACCGTCTCGTCGGCCGGTGCCTTGCGTTTTTGCTTGATGCGCACGCCGTCGACGGCGGCGGCGCGCATGCGTTCGGGGATGGCCCGGCCACTGGGGTCGAAGAAGATCTCGCTGGCCAGCAGCTCGATGCGCTCGATCAACTGGCGCGTACGTTCGTCGGTGGCGCAGAAGAACATCACGCCGGAGAGGTGCGGGTCGTCGTCGGGGTTGTTCACCTCATGGGCCAGGAGCTGGCGCAGGGCATCGCGCAGCTCGGCGGCGCAGCGGCAGTATGAATGCATGGCGGGAGGCCTCCTCTGGAAAGTGGGCTCGCGCCGGGCCGCTTGCTGCGGTCGCGACGCCATCCAGGGCGGATCATGTTTTCGTTGAGCTGTAGCGACAAGTAAGACGCTTCCCTACATGGCTTGGAAAATTTCGGAAGCTACCAGGCGAACGCCAGGGCCGGCCTTGATGCTGATCAAGACCAGCCCTGGCGTTCAGGTCGGGAGGCGGGGCCGGCTGGCGAGACACTTTTCTACTGCGCCAACCGCCTGATCATCGCCACCGTCAGGTACAGCCGTGGCGCGATGCTGGTCAGTTCGATGTACTCGTCGTCGGCATGCAGCCCGGCGCCGACCACGCCCATGGTTTCCAGCACCGCCGGTTTGGCACTGCCTGGCACATAGGCGTAGCCGGCATCGGTGCCAAAGCGCATGGCGATAGGTTCGAGGCTGCGGTCGACCTGGCCATACAGCTCGCGGGCGGTTTCGGCGAGTTGGCTGGAACCCTCGTTGCGGGCCAGGGGTGGGCGGCCCTTCTCCAGGGTGACGGTGGCCTGGGTGTCCTCGATCAGCCGCTTTTGCGCGATGCGCGAGGCGTCGGCCGCCACCCGTTCGGTTTCGCCCAGGTCCGAGTAGCGCATGTCCGCCTCGGCGGTGGCCAGGTTGGGGATGATGTTGGCCTTTTCGCCAGCCTTGGCCAGGGTCCAGTTCACCGTGGTGCCTTTGCTGGCGTCGCCCAGGTCCTTGAGTTGCAGGAGCTGGTGCGCCAGTTCCGTCAGGGCGTTGCGGCCTTGCTCGGGCGCGGAGCCGGCATGGGAGGAGCGGCCCTTGACCTCCAGCTTCAGGCGGTTGATGCCGTTGGTGGCGACGGTTACGGCGTCCTTGTCTGGCGGTTCGTAGGAGAAGACGTAGTCATGCTTGCGTGCCAGCTCGGCGATGATCTGCTTCGAGCCGGCCGAGCCCATTTCCTCGTCCGGGTTGAACAGCACGGTGAGGGTGCGGTAGCCCTTGAACTGTTGCTCCTGCAGGAGCTTGAGCGCATGCAGGATCATCGCCACGCCGCCCTTGGCATCGGCGACGCCGGGCCCGTAGGCACGCTCGCCCTCGATGCGAAACGGCCGCTTGGCCGCCGTGCCGGGCCCGAACACCGTGTCGTAGTGGACCATCAGCAGGAAGTCTTTGCTGCCGTTGCCCTTGAAGGTGCCGACGATGTTGTCGCCCACCGAGGGCTTGGCCGGGTGGGTCTCGACGGTGGCACCCAGGGCGCTCAGGCGCTTGGCCAGCTCGGCACCTATCTCGGTCAGGCCGGGCTCGGTGCCTGTGCCGGTATCGACCGAGACCAGATGCTTGAGGGTATCCAGGTAGGCAGGTTGTTCGGCCTGGGCCTGCTTGAGCAGGTCCTGGGCGGAGGGTTCGGCGGCGATGGCGCCGGTGCAGGCGACGCACAGGGCAAGCGCCAGGCTCAGGGGTGGGCGTGATAGTGGCATGGGCCTCGATCCTTGATTGTATGGTCTTGTTGCCAGGTTCAGCCTAGACCCTGGCCTGGCCTTGGCCAGGCATTATTGATCGCTCAGCGGGCCGTCCTGCGCCAGCAGCGCCTTGGCCAGTTCCTCGTCGCTGGCCTGCAGGCCCGGGTTGGCCTTGCGTGCCTGCTCCAGTGCCGATTCCACGTAGGCACCGCGGATGGCGCCGCCGCTGGCGATGAAGGCCGACAGCTCGTCGCGGGCGGGAATGATCCGTTTGTCGTCCTTGAAGGTCGAGTACAGCGAGGCGGAGATCCCCGCCGAGGTGGCGACATCGCCCGCGTCCACACGGGCCAGGGCCGAGCCTGCGGGCAGCAGGAGCAGCAGCGAAGGGACGAGCAGTAAGTGGCGCATGGCAAGACCTCCGGAACGGGTGAAGCCCAAGGAATTTACTGCATGCAATTATGAGCGGGGCAGGGGCGTCGGAGTTCCCTTTGGCGTTTCGCCAGGCCAGGGGGCGCTGGGGCTGCGCAGCAGCCCCAATACCGCCTCAGCCGGCCTCAGCCCTCCATCCCCTCGATCAAGGCCCACAGCCGTGGATCATTGAAGTCCTCGATCACCAGTTGCGCCCCGGCGGCGAGCAGGCGCTCGCTGGATTGGCTGGTGGCGATGCCCACGGTGAAGATCCCGGCCCCGCTGGCGGCCTTGACGCCCGGCAGCGAGTCCTCGAAGGCCAGGGCCTGGCCGGCCTTGGCGTCCAGGCGCTGCAGGCCGGTCAGGTAAGGCAGGGGGTCGGGCTTGGGGCGCAGCAGTTCCTCGGCCACTAGCACATGCCTGAAGCGGCCCTGCAGGCCCATGGCCGCCAGCATGTGCTCGGCGTTGAGCCTCGGCGCATTGGTCACCACGCACATGCCGATGCTGCGCACCTGCGCATACTCCAGCAGGCGGGCAAGCCCCGGCATGGGCTCGAGGCGTGGGGACAATTCGCGGAACAGCGCCTCCTTGCGCTCGGCCAGGGCTTGGCGCAGCTCGGCGCTGGCCGTGGGGAACAGCTCGGCGAACAGCGCGCCATTGGCCCGGCCGCTGACCTGGGCATCGAACTGCGCCTGGCTCAACTCGCGGCCGTCGTGCTCGCGCAGCAACTGGCGGAAAGCCTGCAGGTGCAAGGTGTCGGTGTCGGTGAGGGTTCCATCGAGGTCGAACAGCAGGGCGGTCAGCATCGGGCATCCTGGCGGGGAAAACGTCAATGCTGGGCATGATAGTCAAAGCCGACGACGAAGGGGGCTGTTCACCGTTTCACGAAAAGAGTACAAATGTACTCCATGGACAACATGCCCCCCAAACGCCGCGCCATCCTCGAGTTCATCCGCGAACGCATCGCCGACCACGGCCAGCCGCCGAGCCTGGCCGACATCGCGCAGCGTTTCGGTTTCGCCTCGCGTAGCGTGGCGCGCAAGCACATCACCGCCCTGTGCCAGGCCGGCTTCATCGAGGTCACGCCCAACCAGGCGCGTGGCATTCGCCTGGCCGAGCCCCTGCGTCGCCCCGAGATCCTGGAAGTGCCCGTGCTCGGCCAGGTAGCGGCCGGTGCGCCGATCGGCCCCGACCTGGGCATCCACGAGCAGTTGTTGCTCGACCCCAGCCTGTTCCGCCGTACCCCCGACTACTTGCTCAAGGTGCGTGGCGACTCGATGATCGACGACGGCATCTTCGACGGTGACCTGGTCGGTATCCGCCAGCAGGCCGAGGCACGCGACGGCCAGGTCGTGGTCGCCCGGCTGGACGGCGAGGTGACCATCAAGCGCCTGCAGCGCGTGCCCGGCGGCTACCGCCTGTTGCCGCGCAATCCGGCCTATGCGCCGATCGAGGTGGCGCCGGGCCGGGAGTTCTTCATCGAAGGCGTGTTCTGCGGCTTGCTGAGGCGCGACTGATGGGCGCGGTGGTCGATCTCGACAGGTTGCTCGACCAGCGTCGGGTATGGCGCGGTCGCCAGGCCCAGGCGCGCCCACTCGGCCAGCAGCCCACCGGCCATGCCTCGCTAGACGAGCGGTTGCCCGAAGGTGGCTGGCCGGCGGCGGCGCTCAGCGAATTGCTGTTGGCCAGCCCTGGGTGTGGCGAACTGCAGTTGCTCTGGCCGAGCCTTGCACGCTTGACCGGCGAAGGCGGCCGGGTGGTGCTGGTGGGCCCGCCCTTCATCCCCTATGCACCGGCCTGGCAGGCGGCAGGGGTGGACCTGCGCGGGGTGGTCCAGGTGCAGGCGCGGCAGGCCGATGCCTTGTGGGCGGCCGAGCAGTGCCTGCGCTCCGGCAACTGCGCGGCGGTGCTGTGCTGGCCCGAGCGTGCCGACGACCGCGCCTTGCGCCGCCTGCAGGTGGCTGCCGAGGCTGGTCAGGCCCTGGCCTTCGCCTGCAGGCCGCAACAGGCCGCGCACAATCCCTCGCCAGCGGCACTGCGCATCGCCATCGACGCCCGGCCGCCTCAGTGGCGAGTGCTCAAGTGCCGGGGCGGCCTGCCACCGGTCATGCCGATCGCCTGCCCGCAGTGGAGGTGACGGCGCCATGCTCTGGGCCTGTATCCTCTTCCCCCAACTGGCGTTGGACACCGTCCTGCGCGAGCGCGACGACCCCGATTCGCCGCTGGTGCTGATCGCGGGACCGTCCCAGCGGCGGGTACTGCAGGCGGTCAATGCGGCGGCCGCCAGGCTCGGCTTGCGTGCCGGGCAGACCTTGACCGCCGCCCGAGCCCTGGCCGATGGTTTCGCCTGCGTCGAGACAGACCCGGCACGCATCGAGCAGGTGCAGCAGCTGTTGGCGGCCTGGGCCTACCGTTTCAGCGGCCAGGTCAGCCTGCATTACCCGCGTGCCTTGCTCCTGGAGGTTGGCTCCAGCCTGCAACTGTTCGGCCCCTGGCCTTCGTTCGAGGTGCGCCTGCGTCAGGAGCTGGGCGCCCTGGGGCTGCGCCAGCGCATCGTCCTGGCGACCAACCCGGTGGCGGCGCGCATGCTCGCCAACGGCCACGATGGCCTGGCCGTGACCCGCCCCGAAGAGACCCGCGCGGCCCTGGCCAGCATGCCGGTCGGGCGGGTCGGCCTGCCCACGGAGGCGGCCGAGGCGTTCGCCCGCATGGGCCTGCGCCGGCTCGGCGAGGTCCTGGCGTTGCCACGCGATGCCCTGGCCAGGCGTTTTGCCGCCGACGTGCAATTGCACCTGGACCAGTTGCTCGGCCTGCGCAGCCTGGGGCTGGACTTCCATCGCCCGCCGGACCGCTTCGAGGCACGCCTGGAGCTGAACTTCGACGTCGAGTCGCACCAGGCCCTGTTGTTTCCCTTGCGCCGCCTGGTCAACGACCTGGCCGCGTTTCTTGCCGGCCGCGATTGCGGGGTGCAACGCTTCGAGCTGTACCTGGAGCATGCCGACGGGCCGGACACCCGGCTCAAGGTCGGCCTGCTGGCGGCCGAGCGCGATGCCGCGATGCTGTTCGAGTTGGCCCGTGGTCGCCTCGAACCGCTGCGCATCCCGGCGCCGGTGCGCAACCTGCGCCTGCTGGCCGAGGACCTGCCGCCCTTCGTGCCCCAGCACCGGGCGCTGTTCGAACCCCGGGCGCAGCAGGCCCAGCCGTGGGAGCAATTGCGCGAACGCCTGCGGGCGCGGCTGGGCGACGAAGCGGTCAAGGGCCTGCGCGCCGAAGCCGACCCGCGCCCCGAATGCGCCTGGCAGCTGGCGGAGCAGGGCGCCCAGGGGGCCGTGACGATCGCGCCTGGCAGCCGCCCCGGTTGGCTGCTGGCCGAACCCCAGGTGTTGCCGCAGGCCGGCCTGCGCCTGCTGGGCCAGGCCGAGCGCATCGAGTCGGGCTGGTGGGACGGCGGCGATGTGCGTCGCGACTACTACTGCATCGAGACCCGCGATGGTCTGCGTGGTTGGGCCTACCACGACCTGGCCCGGCCTGGCCCGTTGTGGCTGCAGGGCTGGTTCGCATGAGCGCACCGGCCTACGCGGAGCTGCACTGCCTGTCGAACTTCAGCTTCCAGCGCGGTGCCTCCAGCGCCGACGAGCTGTTCAAGCGGGCCCATGAGCAGGGCTACCAGGCCCTGGCCATCACCGACGAATGCACTCTGGCTGGCATCGTTCGTGCCTGGCAGGCTGCTCGGCAACACCCACTGCATTTGATCGTCGGCAGCGAGGTGCGCGTGCACCAGGGGCCAAGGCTGGTCCTGCTGGTCGAGGACCTGGGCGGCTACCAGAACCTCTGCGCCTTGATCACCCAGGCGCGGCGGCGGGCGGAAAAGGGCGACTACCAGCTCCTGGCCGAGGACCTGCAGGCCCATTGCCAAGGCTTGCTGGCGCTGTGGATCGCCGATGAACCGAGCGATGCGGCGCCTGGGCAATGGCTCAAGAGCCTGTTCGGCGAGCGTCTGTGGCTGGGGGTGCACCTGCACCGGGGCAGCGACGATGCCGGCCGCTTGCAGCGCCTGCGTGCCCTGGCCGGGCAGTTGGGGATCCGTGCGGTGGCCTGTGGCGACGTGCACATGCATGTGCGTGGCCGCCGGGCCCTGCAGGATTGCATGACCGCGATCCGCCAGCACTGCAGCGTGGCCGAGGCCGGCCGCTACCTGTTCCCCAATGGCGAGCGCCACCTGCGCTCGCGCGAGCAGTTGGCCGAGCTGTACCCGGCCGACCTGCTGGCCGAGACCCTGGCCATCGCCGGGCGCTGTCGTTTCGACCTGGGCGAGCTGAAGTACCAGTATCCCCGTGAGCTGGTCCCGCAGGGTCACACCCCGGCCAGTTGGCTGCGCCAGTTGTGCGAGCAACGCTTGCCCGAGCGCTGGCCCCAGGGGCCGAGCGCCAAGGTGCGCAAGACCCTGGCCAGGGAGCTGGCTCTGATCGAGGAGCTGGGCTACGAAAGTTATTTTCTCACCGTCCACGACATCGTCGACTTCGCCCGGCAGCAGGGCATCCTCTGCCAGGGCCGGGGCTCGGCCGCCAACTCGGTGGTGTGCTTCGTGCTGGGCATCACCGAGCTGGACCCCATGCAGCACCGGCTGCTGTTCGAGCGCTTCCTGTCCCGCGAGCGCAACGAGCCGCCGGACATCGACGTGGACTTCGAGCACGACCGCCGCGAAGAGGTGATCCAGTACGTGTTCCGTCGCTATGGCCGGCACCGGGCCGCACTCACCGCGGTGGTCAACACCTACCACGCCGCCGGTGCGGTGCGCGACGTGGCCCGGGCGCTGGGGCTGCCGGCCGACCAGGTGGATGCCCTGGCCAAGTGCTGCGGGCGCTGGAGCGACCGCATCCCCGGTGCGCAGCGCCTGGCCGAGGCTGGCTTCGAGGCGCAGAGCCCGTCGCTGCGGCGCATCCTGGTGCTGGCCGGCGAGCTGATCGGGTTTCCCCGGCACCTGTCCCAGCACCCCGGGGGCTTCGTCATCTCCGAACAGCCGCTGGACCGCCTGGTGCCGGTGGAGAACGCCGCCATGCCGGAGCGCACGGTGATCCAGTGGGACAAGGACGACCTCGATCTGGTCGGCCTGCTCAAGGTCGACGTGCTCGCCCTGGGCATGCTCAGCGCGCTACGGCGCTGCTTCGACCTGATGGCCCGGCACCGTGACCGGCACCTGAGCCTGGCGACCATCCCGGCCGACGATCCGGCCACCTACGCCATGATCAGCCGTGCCGAGACCATGGGCGTGTTCCAGATCGAGTCGCGGGCGCAGATGGCCATGTTGCCCCGGCTCAGGCCACAGACGTTCTACGACCTGGTGATCGAGGTGGCCATCGTCCGCCCGGGGCCGATCCAGGGCGATATGGTCCATCCCTTCCTGCGCCGGCGCCTGGGGCAGGAGCCGATCAGCTACCCGTCGCCGGCGCTGAAGGCGGTGTTCAAGCGGACCCTGGGCGTGCCGCTGTTCCAGGAGCAGGTGATGGAGCTGGCCATGGTCGCTGCCGACTACAGCCCCGGCGAGGCCGACCAGTTGCGTCGCAGCATGGCCGCCTGGAAGCGCCATGGCGGCTTGGAGCCGCACCGCGAGCGGCTGGTCCGCGGCATGCTGCGCAACGGCTACGACCAGGCCTTCGCCGAACGCATCTTCGAGCAGATCAAGGGGTTCGGCAGCTATGGCTTTCCTGAGTCCCATGCCGCCAGCTTCGCCTTGTTGTGCTACGCCAGCAGTTGGCTCAAGTGCCACGAGCCGGCGATCTTCACCTGTGCCCTGGTCAACAGCTGGCCCATGGGGTTCTACAGCCCCGACCAGTTGTTGCAGGAGGCGCGTCGCCAGGGTGTCGAGGTGCGGCCGGTGGATGTGTGCCACAGCGAGTGGGACTGCACCCTGGAGCCGATGGGGCAGGGGGCGCTGGCGATCCGCCTCGGGCTGCGCCAGGTGCGCGGTTTCAACGAGGCCGACGCCCGGCGCCTGGAGCAGGCGCGGGCGCAGCGGCCCTGGCGGGACATCGAGGACCTGTGCCTGCGCGCTGGCCTGGACGGGCGCGCCCGTGCCCGCCTGGCCGATGCCGGTGCCCTGCGCACGCTGGCCCGTAACCGGCACCAGGCACGCTGGCAGGTGGCGGCGGTGCAGGCGCAACTGCCGTTGTTCGCAAGTGTGCAGGCCACGCCGGAAGCGCCGGTGGCATTGCCGGCGCCGACGTTGGGCGAGGACCTGCTTGCCGACTACGCCACCCTGGGCACTACCCTGGGGCCGCATCCGCTGGCCCTGCTGCGCTCCCGCTTGCGGGCGTTGGGCTGTCGCAGTTCCGGCGAACTGGCCGGGGTCGGGCATGGCGACAGCATCGCCGTGGCCGGGCTGGTGGTGGGCAGGCAGCGGCCACAGACCGCCAGCGGGGTGACCTTCGTCACCCTCGAGGACGAACACGGGATGGTCAATGTGGTGGTCTGGCGCGACCTGGCCGAACGCCAGCGCAGGGCGCTGGTGGGGGCGCAGTTGCTCAAGGTGAGTGGGCGGCTGGAGCAAGAGAGTGGCGTCAGGCACCTGGTCGCCCGACGGCTGGAGGACATCAGCCCCTTGTTGCAGGGGCTGGATGTGCGCAGTCGGGATTTCCATTAGGGCAAGCGACATTGCTCGCTTTTCAGGGTGTCAGGGCTGGCTTATTCGCGGGCAGGCCCGCCCCCCTTGGTAGCCTTCAGACCATCGCCAACCGCTGCTTGCGCGTAGGCGCCGGAAACGCCCGGTCGATCGCCCGCAGGTCCTCGCTGGTCAACACCAGGCTTCCCGCCGCGGCATTGAGTTGCACATGCGCCGGCGCCACCGCCTTGGGTATGGCGATCACCCCGTCGTTGCGCGTCACCCAGGCCAGGCTGACCTGGGCCGGGGTCGCCCCGTGGCGCTCGCCGATCTCGGCCAGCACCGGGTGCTGCAACAAGCGCCCGGCCTGGGCCAAGGGGCAGTAGGCCATGGTCGGCAGTTGGCGCGCCTGGCTCCAGGGCAGCAGGTCGAACTCGATGCCGCGTTGGGCCGGGTTGTACAGCACCTGGTTGGTGGCGCAGTCGGGATTGTGCAGTTCGCGCAAGTCGTCGACATCGAAGTTGGAGACGCCCCAGCGGCGGATCTTGCCTTGCTCGCGCAGGCGCTCGAAGGCCTCGACGGTTTCCTCCAGCGGGTACTGGCCGCGCCAGTGCAGCAGGTACAGGTCGATGCAGTCGGTACCCAGGCGCGCCAGGCTGCGCTCGCAGGCGGCGGGCAGGCCACGGCGGCTGGCGTTGTGCGGATAGACCTTGCTGACCAGGAACACCTGGTCGCGGCGCCCGGCGATGGCCTGGCCGACCACCTGCTCGGCGCCACCCTCGGCGTACATCTCGGCCGTGTCGATCAGGCTCAGGCCCAGTTCGATACCCTGCTGCAGGGCGGCCACCTCGGCCGCCCGGTTGCCTGGGTCTTCGCCCATGTACCAGGTGCCCTGGCCAATGGCCGGAACCGTGGCGCCTGCCAGTTTCACGAAACGCATGTCACCTCCTGTGGTCGGGTGTGGGAAAGCAATACCTCGAGCAGCGCCTGGGCTGCGGTGGAGAGCTTATGGTCGCTCAGGGCGATGACCCCGATGCGTCGCTCCACGCTGGGCTCGACCAGTGGTACGCAGCGGGCACCGAGCTCCTGCATCTGGCCGATGCACAGCGCTGGCACGGCGCTGACGCCCAGGCCGTTGGCGACCATGCGACCGATGGTCGACAACTGGTGGCTCTCGAAGGCCACCGCCAGTTTGCCATGCTCGGCCGCCAGGTGCTGCTCCAGCAGCAGGCGTACCGCCGAGGGGCGTTGCAGGGCGATGAAGTCCTCGGCCAGCAGTTCGCGCCAGGTCACTTGCCGCTGCCCGGCCAGGGGCGAGTCGGCGGGCACCACGGCGACGAAACGGTCCAGGTACAGCGGGTGGAAGCGCAGGGCGTCGCTGCTTTCCGGTTCGAAGCCGATGCCCAGTTCGACGCGGCGATGGCGCACCAGCTCCAGCACCTGTTCGTTGATCACGTCGTGCACGGTGACGTTGACCCGCGGGTAGCGCTGGCGGAATACCTTGAGCGACTGGGGCAGCAGGTTGCCGGCGAAGGCCGGCATGGCCGCCACCGCGACCCGGCCCAGTTGCAGGGTGAAGCGCTGGCGCAGCATCTCCTCGGTGTCGTCCCAGTCGGCCAGCAGGCGCCGCGCCAGGGGCAGCAGCACCTCGCCCTCGGGTGTCAGGCTGACGCTGCGGGTGGTGCGGGTGAGCAGGGCGCCGCCGAGGTTGTCCTCCAGGGCCTTGATGGTCAGGCTCAGGGCCGGTTGCGAGACGTGCAGGTGCTCGCCGGCCTGGGCGAAGCTCTTGTACTTGGCCACGGTGACGAAGGCGCGCAGTTGCTTGACGTTCATGGCAGGCTCGGTTTTGTTTTGGAAAAATTATCAATCGATGATTAAAACAAAATTAACAAATCAGTCGCCAGCGGTGAAGATGCCCACACATGCACTTCAACAACTACAACAGGGCGAATCAGCATGGCCGGACTGGACAAGCGCGTAGCAACCTATGAACAGGCCCTCGAAGGCCTGACCGACAACATGACGGTACTGGCCGGCGGTTTCGGCCTGTGCGGCATCCCCGAGAACCTCATCGCCGAGATCAAGCGCCGTGGCGTCAAGGGCCTGACCGTGGTCTCCAACAACTGCGGCGTGGATGGCTTTGGCCTGGGTGTGCTGCTGGAAGACCGGCAGATCCGCAAGATGGTCGCCTCCTACGTGGGCGAGAACGCCGAGTTCGAGCGCCAACTGCTCAGCGGCGAGCTGGAAGTCGAGCTGACCCCGCAAGGCACCCTGGCCGAGAAGATGCGCGCCGGTGGCGCCGGTATCCCGGCCTTCTACACCGCCACCGGCTACGGCACCCCGGTCGCCGAAGGCAAGGAAGTGCGCGAGTTCAAGGGCCGCAAGTACATCCTCGAAGAATCCATCACCGGCGACTTCGCCATCGTCAAGGGCTGGAAGGCCGACCACTACGGCAACGTGGTGTACCGCAACACCGCGCAGAACTTCAACCCGCTGGCCGCCACCGCCGGCAAGATCACCGTGGTCGAGGTCGAGGAGATCGTCGAGCCGGGCGTGCTGCTGCCCAGCGAGATCCACACCCCGGGCATCTATGTCGACCGGGTCATCGTCGGCACCTTCGAGAAGCGCATCGAAAAGCGCACCGTCAAGGCCTGAGCGCCGTCCACAGAACAACAAAGAGATCCTGACCATGGCACTGACCCGCGAACAGATGGCGCAACGCGTCGCCCGTGAACTGAA
Source organism: Pseudomonas sp. I2 (assembly GCF_040984075.1). Classification (NCBI taxonomy): domain Bacteria; kingdom Pseudomonadati; phylum Pseudomonadota; class Gammaproteobacteria; order Pseudomonadales; family Pseudomonadaceae; genus Pseudomonas; species Pseudomonas sp. I2. Next base: position 50,861 of record NZ_JBCGFQ010000030.1, on the reverse strand, counting down.
GGATGGTTACTACGTCAACCTCGGCATCGGCATCCCGACCCTGGTGGCCAACTACGTGCCCGCCGACATGGATGTGATGCTGCAGTCGGAGAACGGCCTGCTGGGCATGGGCGAGTTCCCCACCGAGGGCACCATCGATGCCGACATGATCAACGCCGGCAAGCAGACCGTCACCGCCCGCCGCGGTGCCTCGATCTTCGACTCGGCCCAGTCCTTCGCCATGATCCGTGGCGGCCACGTCGACCTCACCGTGCTCGGTGCCTTCGAGGTGGACGTGGAGGGCAACATCGCGTCCTGGATGATTCCCGGCAAGCTGGTCAAGGGCATGGGCGGCGCCATGGACCTGGTGGCCGGTGCCGAGAACATCATCGTCACCATGACCCACGCCTCCAAGGACGGCGAGTCCAAGCTGTTGCCGCGCTGCAGCCTGCCGCTGACCGGCGCCGGCTGCATTCGCAAGGTGCTCACCGACCTGGCCTACCTCGAGATCGAGGATGGCGCCTTCATCCTGCGCGAGACCGCACCGGGAGTGAGCATCGAGGAAATCATCGAAAAGACCGCCGGCAAGCTGATCGTGCCGGACGATGTGCAAGAAATGACGTTCTGACGGACGTTGTTGGCAAGCCCCCCATCGGAGGGTGAGCCCGTTCCCACAATGGACCACGCATCCATTGTGGGAACGGGTTCGCCCCCCGATGGGGTTTTCGTCGTTTCAGGAAAGACCAATAAGAAGGAAAACAACCGTGGCCGCTGAAATCCAAGACAGCCGCTCTGCTCGCTTTGCCCTGCGCTGCTCCAACTGGGCCGAACGCTGGTTCCCCGACTCCTGGGTGTTCGCCGCCCTGGCCGTGGTGCTGGTGTGCCTCGGCGCCCTGGCCATGGGCGCCCAGCCCACCGACACCGCCAAGGCGTTCGGCGATGGTTTCTGGAGCCTGATCCCGTTCACCATGCAGATGGCCTTCGTGGTCATCGGCGGTTACGTGGTGGCCAGTTCACCGCCCGCGGCGCGGCTGATCGACCGCCTGGCGCGCCTGCCACGCAACGGCCGCTCGGCGGTGTGCTGGGTGGCGCTGATCTCGATGCTGGCATCGCTGCTCAACTGGGGCTTGTCGCTGGTGTTCGGCGGCCTGCTGGTGCGCGCCCTGGCGCGCCGCCAGGACCTGAAGATGGACTACCGCGCCGCGGGTGCCGCCGCCTACCTGGGCCTGGGTGCGGTATGGGCGCTGGGCCTGTCGTCGTCCGCCGCGCAGCTGCAAGCCAACCCGGCCAGCCTGCCGCCCTCGATCCTGGCCATCACTGGGGTGATCCCGTTCACCGAGACCATTTTCCTCTGGCAGTCCGGCGTCATGCTGGCAGCGCTGGTGATCATCTCGCTGATCGTCGCCTATGCCACCGCGCCCGGCCCGAACAGCGCACGTACCGCCGAGGCCTGCGGCGTCGACCCAAGCTTCAGCGCGCCCCCACCGGCGCAACGCACCCGCCCTGGCGAGTGGCTGGAATACAGCCCGGTGCTGACCCTGCTGCTGGTAGTGCTGGCCGCCGGCTGGCTGTACCACGAGTTCGCCACCAAGCCTGCGATCACCGCGATCTCCGGGCTGAACACCTACAACTTCCTGTTCATCATGCTCGGTGCCTTGCTCCACTGGCGCCCGCGCAGCTTCCTCGACGCGGTGGCCCGTGCCGTGCCGACCACCACCGGCGTGCTGATCCAGTTCCCGCTGTATGGCTCGATCGCGGCCATCCTCACCCAGGTCAAGGGCGTGGACGAACAGACCCTGGCCCATCACATTTCCACCTTCTTCGTGCAGATCGCCTCGCATGACACCTATGCCGTGCTCATGGGCGTGTACTCGGCGGTGCTCGGCTTCTTCATCCCCTCGGGCGGTGGCAAGTGGATCATCGAGGCGCCCTACGTGATGCTGGTGGCCAATGACCTGCAGTACCACCTGGGCTGGGCGGTGCAGATCTACAATGCCGCCGAAGCCCTGCCGAACCTGATCAACCCGTTCTACATGCTGCCGCTGCTGGGCGTGCTGGGGCTCAAGGCGCGGGACCTGATCGGTTTCTCGTTCGTGCAACTGCTGGTGCATGTGCCGCTGGTGCTGGTGCTGCTGTGGGCGCTGGGGACGACGTTGCAGTACACGGCGCCGGTGATGCCGTAGGGCGAGCGGGTTGTCGCGCGCAGCGCTCGCAGGGGCCGCTTCGTGAGGCGGCACCCATGCCGGTTCTGTCATCCTGGGGCTGCAAAGCAGCCCCAGGACTCCTCGACCGGAGCTGTCTTTCTTTTCGTTTCGATGACATTTCGATAACGAATCTCATACGAGATTCGTTTTCACATGACTGCCACCTCACGGCAGCCAAGGACTTTCATCGAACGAACAAGGAGAAAGGCCGCGATGTTCGCGCCCATCAGCCGTTCCATGACCCTGACCCTGGGTCTGTGCAGCACCGTCATCACCCCCCTTGCCCTGGCCGACGACACCTCGTCGAATCCCGACAATGGCGTATTGGAGCTCGGTTCCACCGAGATTCTCGCCCAAGGGCTGGGCAGCACCACGGAGCACACGGGGTCCTACACCACCGGCAGCATGAGCGCTGCCACGCGCTTGAACCTGTCGATCAAGGACACTCCGCAATCGGTCTCGGTGCTGACCCGCCAGCAACTCGACGACTTCCAGCTCGATACCCTGTCCGAAGCCATGGCCCACGTCACCGGCGTGACCGTGCAACGCAACGACTCGGAGCGGCCGACGTACTACTCGCGCGGCTACGCGATCAACAACTTCCAGGTCGACGGGATGCTCAACACCTTCTCGGGGCTCAAGTCGGACTCGGACACCATCATCTACGACCGCATCGAGGTGGTGCGCGGCGCCACCGGCCTGACCACTGGAGCGGGGGACCCGTCCGGGACCATCGCCATGGTACGCAAGCGCCCGACCCACGAGCTGGCGATCAAGACCGGTGTCAGTGCCGGCAGCTACGACAACTACTACAGCTACCTGGATGTCGGCGGCCCGCTGGGCTGGGACGGGCGCCTGCGCGGGCGCACGGTGCTGGCCTACCGTGACAGCAAGTCGTTCATGGACAAGTACGCCAGCCAGCGCGAAGTGGTCTACGGCATCCTCGAGGCGGACCTGACCGACAGCACCGTGCTGGCAGTGGGCTACGACTACCAGAACAAACATGTGCAGGGCTCGTCCTGGGGCACGGTGCCGTACTGGAACGCCGACGGTGGCAAGGCCGACCTGCCGCGTTCGACGAACTTCGCCGCGCCTTGGTCGTCCTGGCCACTCAAGGACAAGACGGTGTTCGTCACCCTGGACCAGCGCTTGGGTGATGACTGGCAGCTCAAGGCCGCCTACACCCATCGCCAGAGCGACAGCGACGGCAAGCTGTACTACGGCGGCAACGGTTTCCCCGAGGCCGATCGCAGTGGCATGACGGCCTGGACCGCGCATTTTGCCGGTGAGGAGAAGATGGATGCCATCGATTTCAACCTGGCCGGGCCTTACCAGCTGTTCGGGCGCAGCCATGACTTCATGATCGGCTACGGCGAGTCGGAGCGGCGCAACACCTCTCCCTACCTGGTCGGCCAGCCGCTACCGGATGGCTATACGCAGATTCCGGACTGGAAGTACATGGGCTCGATTCCCAAGTTCTACGACACCGATACCGGGCTCGACGAGTCGCGCGACTACACCCGGCAGAAGGCCGGCTACATCGCCACCCGGCTCAACCCCACCGAGCGCCTGCACTTCGTGCTGGGCAGCCGCTATGGCAGTTGGCGGACGAAAAGCCGCTCGTGGGAATACGACGCGGCGCTCAATGCCACGGAAAACCCAGCCAGCGAGCAGACACAGAACGACCAGTGGACGCCCTATGCCGGGGTACTCTACGACCTCACCGAGGCGTACACGGTCTATGCCAGCTATACCGACATCTTCAATCCGCAGACGGTACGCGACGTCAACAGGAAGTACCTGGAGCCCATCGTCGGCAAGGTCTACGAGGTCGGCCTGAAGGGCAGCCTGCTCGAGGAACGACTCAACCTGAGCACGGCGGTGTACCGCTCCAAGCAGGACAATGTCCCCGAACAGGACGATTCGGTCCCGCCGGGAGACAATGGCGAGGTGTTCTACAAGTCAGGGGGCAAGGGCGTGGTCGTGGAGGGCTTCGAAGCCGAGATCGCCGGCGAAGTCATGCCCGACTGGCAGATGAGCCTGGGCTACAGCTACACCCATGCCGCGGCGGGCGATCATTCGCGCAAGAGTACCGAACAGCCCTTGAACCTGGTGCGCTTCGCCACGACCTACCACCTCACCCCGGCGCTGACGGTCGGCGGCTCCCTGGACTGGCAGAGCGGCAACTACAAGGCGGGGAAACGCCCGGTGGGGCGTGGCGAGGATGGCAGGATCATCACGGTTGCCGATACCATCAGCCAGAAGGCCTTCTCGGTGGTCGGCCTGATGGCCCGCTACCGCTTCGACGAGCACCTGTCGGCCTCGCTGAACGTGAAGAACCTGTTCGATGAGCATTACTACAACAACCTGGGGTTCTACAACGGCGTCTATCATGGTGAACCGCGTACCTTGATGGTCAGCCTGGACTGGCAACTGTAGCCGCGGCCCGGAGCGTTTCCCGGGGGCGGCGGTGGAGGAGGGGGAGAGGCGATGATCGAGGTATCGCGGTTCTGGCGGGACCCGGCATTGCCCTTCGTCGAGGCGCGCCGCGTGGGGGATGGGCGCAAGGTCTGCTATGCGGCCCATTCCCACGAGAGCTTCTCCATCGGCGTGATCACCGGTGGGCGTAGCACCTACCTGACGGGAGGTACCCGGCGAGAGGTCGCTGCCGGTACCTCCGTGCTGATGAACCCAGGTGTGGTGCACACCTGCAACCCGATCGACGGGATGCCCTGGTCCTACCTGATGCTGTTCGTCGACCTGCCCTGGTTGCAGGCGCAGGGCTTCGTGCTGCCCGAGGTGACCTGGAGCACGTCGGCGGCGCTCTATGGTCGGTTGCTGCAGGTGTTCGCCGATCGTACAGGCCCAGGCCGACCAGCACCAGCAGCAGGCAGAAGCCCAGGGTGGCGCCGAGGGCATGTTGCAGGCTGGCCCGCAGGCCATGACGGGCGCCGCTGCCGAGGGCCACGAGGTTGACCGGACCAGGGGAAATGGACGCCGCCAGGGCGAAGGCGGCCATGGACAGGGACAGGCTCATGGGGCATTCCTTGTTGTCGGTGAGGCCGCCATCTTGGCGGGCAGGCCGTGTCGAGGTATTGAAGAAAAGTCCCCCAGCAGCTCTGTGACAGCTTTTGTAATAGTTTCACGTTGCCAGAAAAAGCCGCTGTGATTGTAGGATCGTCTTTCGCAATCACTTACAAGGTATGTATGAGCACCTTCTCGGAGCCTCCCAGTTCCTGGCCGTCCCGGCCATCCTTCCCCCGTCCCCGTGACGCTTCCCATGTGAGTATCCGCTGATGGAATGGCTAGCCGACCCCACGGCCTGGCTGGGCCTGCTCACGCTCATCGTCCTCGAGTTGGTCCTGGGCATCGATAACCTGGTGTTCATCGCCATCCTCGCCGACAAGCTGCCACCGCACCAACGCGACCGCGCGCGGGTGATCGGCCTGACCCTGGCGCTGGTGATGCGCCTGGGCCTGCTGGCGAGCATCTCGTGGATGGTCACCCTGACCGAACCGTTGTTCGAGGTCTTCGGCAAGAGCTTCTCCGGCCGTGACCTGATCATGCTGTTCGGTGGTGTGTTCCTGCTGTTCAAGGCCACCATGGAACTGCACGAGCGCCTGGAGGGCCATGTCACCCAGGCCAGCGGCGCGGTGCGCCATGCCGCCTTCTGGCCGATCGTCGCGCAGATCGTGGTGCTCGACGCGGTGTTCTCGCTGGACGCGGTGATCACTGCGGTGGGCATGGTCGAACACCTGTCGGTGATGATGATCGCGGTGGTCTTCTCCATCGGCATCATGATCGTCGCCAGCAAGCCGCTGACCCGCTTCGTCAATGCCCACCCGACGGTGATCATGCTGTGCCTGGGCTTCTTGATGATGATCGGCTTCAGCCTCACCGCCGAGGGCCTGGGCTTCCATATCCCCAAAGGCTACCTGTACGCGGCGATCGGCTTCTCGTTGCTGATCGAGCTGTTCAACCAGTTGGCCCGTGCCCGCCGCAAGCGCAGCGTGCAGCAGCACCGGCCGCTGCGTGAGCGCACCGCGCATGCGGTGTTGCGCCTGCTCGGCGGGCGCCGGGTGGAAGCTGACGAGGTGGGCGAGGAAATCGCCGACCTGGTCGAGGGGGGTGAGGAGCAGGTGCTGTTCGATCGCCGCGAACGGGTGATGATCAGCGGTGTGCTGAACCTGGCCGAACGACCGATCCGCACGGTGATGACGGTGCGCGCCGAAGTCGATGCCATCGACCTGGGGCTGCCGCCCGAGGCCGTCGCCCAGGCGCTGGCCAACTCGCCGTATTCGCGCCTGCCGCTGATCCGCGACGGGCGCATCGACGAGCCACTGGGCTTCGTGCACAAGAAGGAGCTGCTCAAGGAGCTGCTGTCCGGCAGCCAGCCGGACCTCGAGCGCATGGCGCACCAACCGCTGAACCTGCTGGAGAGCTTCAGCATCCTCAACGCCCTGGAGCAGATGCGTGGCCAGTCGACGCACATCGCCTTCGTGGTCAATGAATTCGGTGACTTCACCGGCCTGCTGACCATGACCGATATCCTCGAGTCGATCGCCGGCGAGTTGCCGGACGCCAGCGAGGTGGCAGGGCCAGGGATCGTCGAGGAGGCCGACGGCTTCATCGTCAGTGGTGCCCTGAACCTCAGCCAGGTCCAGGCGCGCACCGGTTTCTGCGCCCGCGCCACCGACGACTACCAGACCCTGGCGGGGCTGGTGATGAGCCTGCTGGACCGTCTGCCGGTGGTCGGTGACCGCCTGGCCTGGAATGGCTGGACCATGACCGTGGTGGCGGTGGAGGAGCGTCGGGTGCGCCAGGTACGCCTTACACCGGGCGCCGACGTTGCCGCAGCAGGTGCTTGATGCCTTCGAGCACCAGCACCAGCACGGCGGCCCAGATCGGCAGGTAGGTCAGCCACTGGTCTGGGCCGATGGTTTCGCCCAGCAGCAGGGCGACGAACACCAGCAGCACCGGTTCGACGTAGCTGAGCAGGCCGAACAGGCTGAACGGCAACAGGCGGCTGGCCAGCACATAGGCGATCAATGCCGAGGCGCTGATCGCCCCGAGCAGCGGAATCAGGCCGTACAGCGCCGGATGCCCGGCCAGGTCGGCCGCCGATAGCGGGCTCTGGGTCACGAAGTACAGGGCCCAGGGCAGCAGCAGGCACATGTCGCACCACAGGCCGCCCAGGTGGTCGGTGCGGCAGCGGCGGCGCAGGACGAAGTAGATCGGGTAGCCGGTCATCACCACCAGGGTTTCCCAGGCGAAGCTGCCGTGTTGGTACAGCTCGTGGCCGACGCCGAGGGTGGCGCAGGCTACCGCGACCTTCTGCAGGCGCGACAGCCGCTCGCCATACACCAGCCGGCCGGTCAGGACCATGGCCAGCGGCAGGAGGAAATAGCCCATCGAGACCTCCAGGCTACGCCCGTGCAAGGGTGCCCAGAGAAACAGCCACAACTGCACGCCCATCAGCCAGGAGGTGCCGATCATCCCCAGCAACAGCACGGGCGTCTGCCGCACCCGGGCCAGCAAGCCGCCGACCCGCTTCCAGTCGCCGGTGACCAGCATGAACAGGGTGAGGCAGGGTAGCGTCAGCAGGGTGCGCCAGCCGAAGATTTCCTCGCCGTCCAGCGGCGCGAGCAGGGAGGTATAGAAGTACATCACGGCGAACAGACAGGACGCCATGACCGACGAAAGAATGCCTTTTGACACGAATGCCTCGGTTAAGGGAGTTGAGCGGGTGGATCAGCCGGGCATGATCTCAGGGGGCGCGCCCTGCGGCAACCGCGCGCTGGCATGCTGGGTCAGGGCCTGGAGGAAATCCTCCAGCGGCATCGGCCTGCCGAACAGGTAGCCTTGCTGGAAGTCCACCTGGTGGCGCGCCAGGTAGTCGCGCTGGACCTCGGTTTCCACCCCTTCGGCAACGATGCCGAGCCCGAGCTTGCCGGACAACTCGACGATGGTGTCGAGGATGTGCTGGGACAGGGCGTCACCCCCGATCATGGCGACGAAGCTCTGGTCGATCTTCAGGTAGTCGACCTTGAACTGGCGCAGGTAGTTGAGGCTCGACTGGCCGGTGCCGAAGTCGTCCAGGGCGATCATCACGCCCATTTCATGCAGTTTGCCGAACAGTTCCAGGGTCACCGGCGTGGCCTCGATCAGCTTGCGCTCGGTCAGCTCCAGGGTCAGTACCACGCGCCCCGGTGGGAAGTGCTGGAGGAAGGTACGGCAGTCGTCCAGCAAGCCCAGGTCGCGGCAATGGTCGGCGGTGATGTTGATGCCGATGTGAAAGCCGTCCTCCAGCAGCGCGGCATAGGGCGCCAGGCCCTGGGCGGTGTGCAGCATCAGGGCGCGGGTCATGGCGACGATCTGCCCGCTGTGCTCGGCGTAGGGGATGAACAGGTCCGGGCGCACCAGGCCTTCGCGCGGATGGTTCCAGCGCATCAGCACTTCGACGCCGGCCCAGCGGTAGTCGTCCTTGCGCACCACGGGCTGGAAGTATGGCAGGAACTCATCCGCCTCCAGGGCCCGGCTCAGTTCGGCGCGTGGGGAGGAGGCGCGGCGGATCTGCCAGCGGCAGACACCGCCGGCCAGGGCGCCGAGCAACAGCAGCAGGCTGAGCAGGGCCGGGTAGTGCTCGCGCATGAAGGCGTGCTTGATGCCAGGCCCGTAGCCGCCGTGCACACTGAAGGGGTAGCGGGTCGAGGCCTGTACCACGGCGGCGCTGACCGCCACCGGTGGGACGCCGCTGCGGACCACGCCGTCCTTGCCCATCCAGTGCTCGCCGACCTGCAGTTGCAGGACCTCGTCGGGGCCGATCAGGCGCAGGGCGGTGAGCAGGTGGTCGCCATCGACCGTGGCGATGGCGCCGCGGTCGCCGTCGCTGGCGCGGTACACCAGCAAAGGATGGCCAGGGGTGACCGAGTTACCGTCCATCAGCCACAGGCGGCCGTCGGTGTAGTCGCGGGCATTGACCGGCTCATCGAAGTCGCCGAACAACGAGGTGCAATACAGGGTGTTGTGCCGGAATAGGTTGGTCGAACGCACGAAGGCGTTGCGCGTGACGTGCCCGCGCAGCTCCAGCTGGGCCTGGGCGCACGGGCTGCCGGCCAGCGGCAGCAGCTCCTGGGTAGTTGTGCTGAGGCTGTCGAGGATGTGCTCGACGTGCTCGACCACCTGTCGGGCCGTCGCCTCGCTGCTGTAGTGCAGCTCCCGTTCGGTCTGCCAGTGCATGACCGCAAGGCCGCACAGCAGCGGCACCAGGCCCACGCCCCAAGGGAACAGGGTACGCCAACTCCAGCGGGCGGGACGTTTAGCCGTGAGGGGCATGCTGACCTAATCTATTGAAAGAAAAACCTGCTAATGATAGCCGTTTGCCCATTACCAGGGCCAACTAAAGCGCGACAAATGAATTTACGCACTGTAGAATCGCGTTACGAATACAAGAATAAGGTTCCCCGCCTTCCGGGGGATCAAGCCCTCCGAGAATGGGTCCATATGACATATCATGGGTTCAAGCTGATCATTGGTGACTTCCTGGCCCGCAGCGTGCGGGGCATCCCCTGTTCACCACCTTCCCTGTGCGACATCCACGGCAACTAACCGTTTTTTTCGCAGCAGATGAGGACACGAACATGGCTGATATCTTCGACAACCCAATGGGCCTGATGGGCTTCGAATTCATCGAACTCGCCTCGCCGACCCCTGGCGTGCTGGAACCGGTATTCCAGATGCTGGGCTTCACCAAGGTGGCGACCCACCGTTCCAAGGATGTGCACCTGTATCGCCAGGGCGGCATCAACCTGATCCTGAACAACGAGCCCAAGAGCGTCGCCTCGTACTTCGCCGCCGAGCACGGCCCTTCGGTTTGCGGCATGGCGTTCCGTGTGCGTAATGCCCACGAAGCCTATGCCCGTGCCCTGGAACTGGGCGCCCAGCCGGTGGAGATCGAGACCGGGCCGATGGAACTGCGCCTGCCAGCGATCAAGGGTATCGGCGGTGCGCCGCTGTACCTGATCGACCGTTTCGAGGAAGGTAGCTCGATCTACGACATCGACTTCAAGTTCATCGAAGGCGTGGACCGCAACCCGGTCGGCGCGGGCCTGAAGATCATCGATCACCTGACCCACAACGTCTATCGCGGGCGCATGTCCTACTGGGCCGGTTTCTACGAGAAGCTGTTCAACTTCCGCGAGATCCGTTACTTCGACATCAAGGGCGAGTACACCGGCCTGACCTCGCGCGCCATGACCGCGCCCGACGGCATGATCCGCATCCCGCTGAACGAGGAGTCGTCCAAGGGGTCGGGTCAGATCGAAGAGTTCCTGATGCAGTTCAACGGCGAAGGCATCCAGCACGTGGCCTTCCTCACCGACGACCTGCTCAAGACCTGGGACGCGCTCAAGGCATATGGCATGCGTTTCATGACCGCGCCGCCGCAGACCTACTACGAGATGCTCGAGGAGCGTCTGCCAGGGCATGGCGAGCCAGTCGGCGAGTTGCAGGCACGAGGCATCCTGCTCGACGGTGCCTCGGAGGCCAACGACAAGCGCCTGCTGCTGCAGATCTTCTCCGAGACGCTGCTTGGCCCGGTGTTCTTCGAGTTCATCCAGCGCAAGGGTGACGACGGCTTCGGCGAAGGCAACTTCAAGGCCCTGTTCGAATCCATCGAGCGCGACCAGGTTCGCCGTGGCGTGCTGAACGTCGAGTAAGCGCACGGGCGTACCCCCTCATCTTTCGGTCGAGGGGGTGCGCCGGGCGTTGTTGCGTGCCCTGAAAATCCCCCAGTAGGTGATGCCCGCCGTCAGCAGGCCCACCAGTGCCAGCGAAGGCAGGACCTGCAGCGTCGATTGGCGGATCTCCTGCGCGGTGAAGCCCTTGGGGTAGCCCCCTTTCGCCGTATAGCCGTGCTTGACCGAAACCGCGCTCTTGAAGAACTCCGATTGGGAGGGCGGGCTTTCGTCGCGGCTGTCCCCCATGCTCCAGATGTACTTGTCGCCAAACTCCAGCGTGAGCAGCAGCCCGTCCTGGAAGCCATGCAGTTCGTTACGCAACTCGATGCCATAGGCGGTCGCGATGACGCCGGGGTTGGCGTGGGCGAGCCGCAGCTCGACGACCACGCCATTGGGTGTGGTGGGGGAGTTGAAATTGAGCCGGACATGTTCGGTCGGGCTGGCGAAGGCCGGGGTTTTCACCTGGACTTGCGGTACGCTGCCACAGTAGGCCTGGCCGTCCCGGGTGAGTATCAGGGCGCGGATGCGTGGGTCACTGGCGGCGAGCTGCTTGAGCGGCTCCTGGGCCTCGGCGCATGGCTTGCCGGCCAGCGACAGGGCGTTGATGGCGGCGACCTGCAGGTTGTCCAGGACCCGGTCGACGGCGAAGATGGCTTCCTGGACCGAGACACGGGCATTCTGCTCCAGCTTGCTTTCCAGCTGGTACACCATCACCAGCAGTCCCGACACCATGGGCACCAGGCCGATCGCCAGGATCAGCAGCAATTCCAGCAGGCTGCGCCCTGCATAGGTGAACCTCGACATTGGCTTGCGATCCTCCTGTCAGGCTGTCCGTGAGTGGACAGACGGCAGGAGGTTACGTCGGGCAAGAAGGGCGGGCTGTAGCCGCTATCCGCTTGTCGCGCGGGCTATCGGGCCGACCGCTGTCGGATTCATGCCGGCTTTCTCAGGCGCTCCAGCACCCGTTCCGCCACCCGTTGGCTGGAGGCCGGGTTCTGGCCGGTGATCAGCCTGTCGTCGCAGACCACGAACGCCGCCCAGGGATCGTCGTGCTTGCTGTACTTGCCGCCGCGGGCCACCAGTTCGTTCTCGGTGAGGTAGGGCACTACCTTGTCCAGCTCCGCCAGTTTCTCCTCGGTGTTGGAAAAACCGGTCACCTGGCGGTCCTTGACCAGCAGGCTGTTGTCGCTGAGCTTGACGTTGAGCAGCCCGACCACGCCATGGCATACCGCACTGACCACGCCACCGTTTTCGTAGATGCGCCGCGTCAGGTCCTGCAGGGCAGGGTTGTCCGGAAAGTCCCAGATGACCCCATGGCCGCCGGTGTAGTAGATCGCGCAATAGTCGTTGGCCTTGGCCTGGCCGGGGCTGAGGGTGTTGCCAAGGCGATTCATGAAGGCTTTGTCGTCGTACCATTGCCAGTCCAGCTCCGGGGCCATCTGCAGGCTGTGCGGATCGATCGGTACGTAGCCGCCCAACGGGCTGACGTAATCGACCGCATAGCCGGCTTTCTGCACCTCGTCGACGAAATGCACCGCCTCGCCCAGCCACAGCCCGGTGGCCCGGTGGAGCGTCGGGTATTTCGCCGTATTGGTCAGCACCACCAGGATCTTCTTGCTCATGGCCACACTCCCAACGGCTGGAAAAGGCCCCCGGTTGCTCGGAGAACGGGGGAAAGCCTAATGAGCATAGCCGGCAATGCCAGGAAAACCATGCCCTGATAGCGCTGTGCTAGCCTTGCCCGGAATCGTTTCCATATCGCTGAAAAACCAGGGGGCAGGGGCTATGACGTCGGACACTTTCATGCAGGCCGCCATCGATGAAGCGCGCCAGGGACTGGCCGAAGGTGGCATCCCGATCGGCTCGGTGCTGGTGCACCAGGGGCGGATCATCGGCCGGGGGCATAACCGCCGGGTCCAATGCGCCAGCGCCATTCTCCATGGCGAAATGGATGCCCTGGAACGGGCAGGGCGTCAGCCGGCCGAGGTCTATCGGGAGGCAACGCTTTACACCACCCTGTCGCCGTGCGCCATGTGCAGCGGCGCGATACTGCTCTACGGCATCCGCCATGTGGTGGTGGGCGAGAACCGCACGTTCATGGGCGAGGAGCAACTGCTGCAAAGCCGCGGCGTGCGCCTGGAGGTGCTGCAGGATGCCGCCTGCGAGGGGATGATGCGGGACTTCATCGCCAGCCATCCGCAACTGTGGGACGAAGACATCGGGCGTTGACGACGCCCTATCATCCTTTCCCCAGCATCTGGGCGACACGAGCCTGCAGGTGCTTGAGCTCGAAGGGTTTGCAGATCAGTTGCATGCCCGGGTCGAGAAAGCCGTTGCGGGCCATGGCCGTCTCGGCGTAGCCGGTGATGAACAGTACCTGCAGGCCGGGCCGCAGCTTGCGAGCGATCTCCGCCAGTTGCCGGCCATTCATCCCGGGTAGCCCGACATCGCTGATCATCAGGGCGATCGGTTGTGGCGAGCGCAACACCTGTAGCGCCTCGTTGGCATTGCAGGCGGTGTGGCAGGGAAAACCGTCTTCGCGCAGCGCCTGGCAGAGCAACAGGCGCACCGCCTCGTCGTCCTCGACCACCAGCACGTCGCGGTTACCGCCTGTGCTCGGCCCGGCGGTGCTGCAGGCCTGCGGCTGGGCCTGGTCAAGGTAGCGCGGCAGGTACAGGTCGACCCGCGTGCCCTGGCCGATCCGGCTGCGCAGGGACACATGGCCATGGGACTGCTTGCTGAAGCCATAGACCATCGACAGGCCAAGGCCGACGCCCTGGCCGACCGGCTTGGTACTGAAGAAGGGTTCGAAGGCCCGTTCCAGGGTGCTCTCGGACATGCCCTGGCCATCGTCGATGATGCTCAGGCACAGATAGTCGCCACTGGGCAGCCCACCTCCGCGAAAGCGTGTGGCATCGACCCGTTGGTTGCTCGCCTCGATACTCAGGTGGCCACCGCTTGGCATGGCTTCGCAGGCGTTGAGCAGCAGGTTGTCGAGGGCTTCGTGCAACTGTTTGTCGTCCGCTTCGACCAACCACAGGTCGGCTGGCAAGGTCAGGCGCACATCCACCGAGACGCCCAGGCGGGCTTGCAGGTCCTGCGGCTGCAGTAGATCGTGCAGGTCGACGATGCGGCTTTCCAGGGATTGGCGCGAGGAAAACGCCAGGAGCCGATGGGTCAGCCGGGCAGCCCGGGAAACCGCCTCCTGGCCCATGCGCAACACGCCTTCGAGTTGCTCGGTACGCCCTTGTTGCAGGCGCTTGCCGATCAGCTCGAAGCTGCCGCCGATACTGGTCAGCAGGTTGTTGAAGTCATGCGCGACGCCACCGGCCAATTGGCCGATGGCCTCCATCTTTCGGGTCTGGTGCAGCATCTGTGCATCGGCCTGGTGACGTTGCATCTCGTTTTCCAGGCGTTGCTGCAGGTCGAGCAACTGGTCGCGGGCCAGGTATTGGCGACGCCGGGTGCGCAGGGCTGCTTGGCTCAGGTTCGACAATTGCGCGGCGTCCAAGGGCAGGGGCAGCAGCCACACGTTGCCCAGCCGTGGATGGGGTGGGCCGGTGCTGGGCGAGTGCGTGTCGGCCAGTAGGACGATGGGCAGGTCCGACCATGGCGGCTGCTGGTCGATGAAACGCTGCAAGGGCGATTGCGGCCCGCATGGCAGGGCTTGCTCGGCGGCGACCAGCAGGCCGGCGCCTTCTGCCAGCCAATGGCCCAGGCGCTGCGGGTCGGTGGTGCACAGACACTCCACGCCCACGCTTGCCAGGACACGGGAAACATCTGCAGCGATCTGCGTGGGTGCCAGGATCAGGGCACGTTCGTCCACGGCTAACGAACCGGCCAAGGTAGCTCTCCTGTGACGATGGGCTGGCGGACCGATACCCACTGGACCACGGGACGACGACCAGGGTTCAACCCAAGGTGTACGATTCCTTTACAGCCCTTGCTGCAGCAGCGGGTCGTCGGGGTTCTGCCGCTCCAGCTCGGCCAGCAGTACCTGGACGTTCTGCAACTGGCCGGTTTCCTTCCAGTACTGGATCAGCAGCACCCGTGCACGACGGTTCGCCGGCTGCCGGTCGAGCAGGGTCTGCAGCTGTTTCTGCGCGGCCTCGACCTGGTCCAGTGCATGCAGGGTCACCGCCAGCACGTAGCGATAATCGGCGTTGTCCGGTGCCAGCTCGACGGCACGGGAAAGGGCCAGCAAGGCATATTCCTGTTGCTCGTGGCGTGTCAGCCACAGGCCCAGCTCGTGCTGCAGGAAGGCGGAGTCCGGCTGCAGGGCCAGGGCCTTGGCCAGTACCTGGCGGGAGGCATCGTGCTCGCCCTGGCGCTCCAGCAGGCGCACCTGGATGGCCAGGGCGTCGAGGTCATCCGGTGCGATCTCCAGGCTGCGGCGCAGGGCAGCGGCAGCGTGCTCGTAGTCGTGCTCGTGCAGGTAGAGGCGGGCCAGGTGAACCTGGGCGGCGGCATCGTCAGCTTGTGCCGTCAATGCCTGTTGGTACTGTTCCAGGGCATGCTGGAGCGGGCCGAAGTACAGGCCGATGGCGTCTGGGTCCAGGCCCAGCAGGGCGTCCACCGCGGCGAAGCGCACGCTCTGCTCGCTGTCCTCCAGCAACGGCCCCAGCACCAGGCTGCGCTGTGCCGGGGGCAGCAGTCGGCGGATGCTGGCGATGGCGGCGCGGCGTACCAGTGGGTCGCCGTGCTCCAGGTCCAGCCGGGCCAGCTTCAACGCTTGGGGCGAGGGGTAGTTGGGAAGTTCGACATACAGCGCCGCGCGGCGGATTGGCGCCAGGTCGTTGCGCTGCAGTTGCTGGTACAGGACCCGCGCCGCGCCGGGCTGGCCTTCATGGGCCTGGCGCAGGGCCTTGGCGTAGCTGTGGGGGGGAAGGCTGGGCTGGCTCGGTGGGGCGTCGCGCCACAGGTAGCCGACCAGCACCGATGCCAGGATCAGCAGCACCAGGGCGATCAGGTAGCGGCGGCGTAGGGGCATTGGCGGGTCCGGGTCGAAGGGAAGGGCAGAGCTTGGGACAGGCGGGCGGTAAATGCAACGGGGTGTCCTGGTGGACCGGCGTAGATGCAGGGTTACGCTGGATGAACGTGTGCGTGGAAAGCACTATGCTTGCCCCATGAGTACCCCTCATGCCCTTCGCCAACCCTGCCCACCAGGCGCCTGCAACTGCGGGCGCGAACGTCTGCACGAGGGGCCGCCCCAGGCCCAGCGCATCCTGCTGCTGACCCGCCAGGAAGAAAAGCGCCTGCTCGAGCGCCTGGAAAACCTCAGGGACCTGGCCGACCTCGAGCGCCTGCAGCTTCGCATGTACGAGCAGTTGGGCATCCGTGTACGCATTGCCCCCAGTTACAACGAAGTGCGCACCATGCGCGGCATCGTCATCGAGCTGGACGACCAGCCAGGCCTGTGCCGCAAGACCCGCCAGGCGATCCCGGCCGCCATCCGCCGGGGCCTGGAGCGCAATCCCCAGGTCGCCTTCCGCCTGCTGGACGCCCACGACCTGCTGCGCGACGCCTGAGCCTCAGCGCATGGCCACCAGCTTGATGCCGAACCCCACCAGGCAGGCCCCGGCCAGGCGCTCCAGCAGGTTGGCCACACGCGGGTTGGCGCGCATGCGCTCGGCCAAGTGATGGGTCAGCAGGACTGCTGCCAGGCCATAGAGGAAGGTCAGAGCGGCCACGGTCACCGCCATGAAGGCGAACGTCAGCGCGCCCTGGTGGCGCACCGGGTCGATGAACAGTGGGAAGAACGCCATGTAGAACATGATCGCCTTGGGGTTGAGCAGGGTTATCATCATGGTCTGGCGCAGGTAGCGACCACTGGCCATCCGGCTTTCCCGCGGCGCGCCCCCGGGCTTGCTCAGCACCATGCGCAGCCCGAGCCAGGCCAGGTAGGCTGCGCCGGCCCACTGCACCACATGGAACGCCGTAGGGTAGGCGGCCAGCAGCGTCGCCACCCCGGCCACGGCCAGCCACATCAGCACTTGGTCGCCGAGAATCACCCCGCACGTGGCGGCCAGGCCACCCTTGATACCGCCCTTGCCGGTGGCGGTGATCAGGGCGAAGTTGCCCGGCCCGGGGATGGCCAGGAGGATGATGAAGGCAATCACGAAAGCGCCGTAGTCGGTCACGCCGAGCATGGGGGATCTCCGGGTGGGCATCGTCGGGGGATGAATGGATATAGGCCATCATCCACCTCGCTTGCAAGGCGGACAGGGGATTTTCTAATTTTTCATGGGTGTCTTTCGTTTCCTTGGAAGCCGACCTGCGCGCCGCGCATCGGCCTTCATCATTCAAGGAGACAGGCAATGACTTCCGTTTTCGACCGCGACGACATCGTATTCCAGGTAGTGGTCAACCACGAAGAGCAATATTCCATCTGGCCTGACTACAAGGCGATTCCCAACGGTTGGCGCGCCGTGGGCAAGAGCGGCCTGAAGAAGGAGTGCCTGGCGTACATCGACGAGGTGTGGACCGACATGCGTCCCCTGAGCCTGCGCCAGAAGATGGCCGAAGCCCAGGCGCAGTGAGGCGGGCCGGTGAGCGCAGTGAACCTGTTGTGCCTGCCTTATTCCGGCGCCAGCGCCATGGTCTACAGCCGCTGGCGCCGCAAGCTACCGGCCTGGCTGCAGGTACGCCCGGTGGAGCTGCCCGGGCGCGGTGCACGCCTGGGTGAACCCCTGCAGACCGACATGCAGGCCCTGGCACGCCAGTTGGCCAGCGAACAGCGCCTCGCTGCCAGTGCCCCCTATGCGCTGCTCGGCCATAGCCTCGGCGCACTGCTGGCGTTCGAGCTGGCCCATGAGCTGCAGGCCCTGGGCTGCCCGGCGCCGCTGGCGCTGTTCGCTTGCGGTACCGCCGCGCCGACCCGTCGCGAGGACTACGACGGCAAGCACTGGCGCGACCCCAAGTGCGACGACGAACTGCTCGCCGAGCTGCGCGAGTTGCAGGGGACGCCCGAGGAGGTGCTGGCCAACCAGGAGCTGATGAGCCTGACCCTACCGATCCTGCGCGCCGACTTCCTGCTGTGTGGCCGTTACGCCTATCGTCAGCGCTCGCCGCTGCAGTGTCCCGTGCATGTCCTGGGCGGCGAGGACGACCGGGCCAGCGAGGAGCAGTTGCTGGCCTGGCGCAGGGAAACCGTGGGCGACTTCTCCCTGGCGCTGTTTCCCGGTGGACATTTCTTCATTCATGAGCACGAAGACCGCGTGCTCGGCAGGCTGGCCGAGTCCCTCGAGCCGCTGCGCCTGTCCGCCTGATTGACGTCGCCCCCACCCTTGGTGGATCGTTGTGGCCCATCGCGGGCCACTCCTATTCCCAGGCAAAAGGGCAGACAATGCTGATCGATCCTCACAACGCCACGCTGCTGGTCGTCGACATCCAGGAAAAACTCATCGGTGCCATGAGCGACCCGCAGGGTACCCGGGCGCGGGCCCGCTGGTTGCTGGCCGCGACAGCGGACCTCGCGCTGCCGACGGTGATTTCCGAGCAGTACCCCAAGGGTCTGGGCCCGACCCTGGCAGAGCTCAAGGCAGCCTCGCCGGCGGCCGAGGTGGTGGAAAAGCTGTATTTCTCCTGCGTGGCCGCCGAGTGCCTGCCCGCCAGCCTGATGGCGCGCGAGCAGGTCATCGTCTGCGGCATGGAGACCCACGTCTGCGTGCTGCAGACGGTGCTCGGCCTGTTGGCCCAGGGCAAGCAGGTGTTCGTGGTCGAGGACGCCTGCGACAGCCGCACGCCGGCCAGCAAGGCGGCGGGCCTGGCGCGCATGCGCGATGCCGGGGCGCAACTGGTCACCCGCGAGATGGTGCTGTTCGAGCTGATGGGCAGTGCCAACCACCCGCTGTTCCGCCATATCAGCAAGACCTACCTGGTGGGCGAGCAGCCTTGAGCGAAACCACCGTCTGGCGCCAGGTACTGCTGGGGGCGGCGATCCTGGCGTTGCTGCAGGGGTGTGCCACGCCCCGTGGCGGGCCGGTGGCCGACCCGGCCAAGGTACAGGCCCAGGTCAAGCGCCTGCTGCCCGCGTCAGTGCGCGATCGCGACGGTTGGGCGCGGGATATCCAGACAGCGTTCAGTGCCCAGCGCCTGGCGCCGAGCAAGAGCAACCTGTGCGCGGTGCTGGCGGTGACCGAGCAGGAGTCGACGTTCAATGCCGACCCCCAGGTCCCCAACCTGGGGCGCATCGCGCGGGAGGAGATCGACCGGCGCGCCGCGCGCCTGCATGTGCCAGGCATGCTGGTGGAGGCTGCCTTGCAGACGCCCTCGAGCAATGGCCAGACCTACCAGCAGCGGCTGCTCTCGGTGCGCAGCGAGCGGCAGTTGAGCGGCCTGTTCGACGACTTCATCGCCGGCCTGCCGCTCGGCCGTACCCTGCTCGGTGGCCTCAACCCGGTGCGCACCGGTGGGCCGATGCAGGTCAGTATCGATTTTGCCGAGCGCCATGCCGAGGGCTATCCCTATGCCTACGAGGGCTCCATTCGCCAGGAGGTCTTCACCCGGCGTGGCGGCCTGTACTTCGGTATCGCCCACCTGCTGGGCTACCCCAGCCACTACGAGCGCCAGCTGTACCGTTTCGCAGATTTCAATGCCGGGTGGTACGCCAGCCGCAACGCAGCGTTCCAGGCGGCGCTGAGCCGGGTGACGGGCCAGACGCTGGCGCTCGACGGCGACCTGGTCGCCCCGGGTGCGATCATGCCCGGCCATACCGAGCAGGCGGCGCGCAAGCTGGGGGTGAAGCTTGGGCTGCGCAACCCGCAGATCCGCAGCCAGTTGGAGGAGGGCGAGCGCCTGGCGTTCGAGGAAACGGCCCTGTACCGCGGGGTGTTCGCCCTGGCCGATGCGGCAGCGGGCAAGCCCATGCCTCGGGCGGTGCTACCGGGCATCGAGCTCAAGAGCCCGAAGATCACCCGCAAGCTGACCACGGCGTGGTTCGCGGGGAGGGTGGACGAGCGTTATCGGCGGTGCATGCAGCGGTGATCATGGGGGCTGCGCAGCAGCCCCAGATGGCCCTCGATGAAAGCCCGCCTGCAACAAGGCCCCAGGCAATCAGAGGGTCAACGCTCCGACCACCTGGTCGACACTGGCCTTGAGCCCGGCCACGGCATCCGCCGGGTCACTGTCCACGACCAGCAGCCTGGCGCCGGCGGCCTCGATCACCTTGGCCACCGCTGGGTCCGGCTGGCGGTGATGCAGCACCAGGGCCACGTCCTGGGCCACGAGGTTGTCGCCCAGGGCCTTGAGCGCCGCCTCGTCCCATTTGTCTTCGGCCGGCAGCGGCTGCTCCACCACGTCCAGGTTGAGGCCGCTGGCCAGGTAGCCCAAGCGTTCGGACAAGCTCACCACGCTGAGGTTGTCGGCCTCGGCCAGGCGTGTCTGGCTGCTGGCGGCCAGCTCCAGCAACTGGCGCTTGAGGCCGGCGAGGTTGGCCTGGATCTTCGCCTTGTCGGCCGGCGACAGGCGCTCGAGATCGTTGGCCAGCACATCGGCCATGCGCCCCAGGTTGGTCGGGTTGAGCCAGGGGTAGGCCGCGAAGGCGTCGTCACCCTTGACCGCGATACCCGGCAAGGCACCGTCCACCGGGCGCGCAGCGTCGATCTCGACGATGCGGATGTTGCTGCGCCGGGCCATGGGGTAGAGCGGGTCGTCGCGCCAGATCGAGCGCAGGCCGATCACTGCGTCGGCCTGCTGCGCCGCCTTCTGCAGGCTGGCGCCACCGCGGCCGCTGAAGTACGACGGTTGGCGGCTGGCCGGCAGGTTGGCCGGGGCGGCGCGCTTGAGCTGCACGGTGGTGCCGTCGAGCAGGGCGACCGCCAGGCTGTGGGTCACCGGCAGGGTGGTCAGCACTTGCGTGGCCGCGACCTGCCCGGTGCGCGCGGTCGGTTGTGCCGCCAGGGCGAGGGAGGGCAGGCCGGCCAGGGCGAGGGCCAGGGTCAGGTGCTTGAGGCTCAGGGTCATGCCGGGTTTCCTTGCAGGCGTGGAACGAGGGCGCGGGCCAGGGCGGCGAGGGCGAAGCATGCGCCGGCGACCAGGATGATCGCGGCGCCCGATGGCACGGGCAGGTCGAAGACGATCGGCAGGAGGATGCCGAGCAGGGTGCTCAGGGTGGCGATGACCACCGAGGCGAAGAAGAACCCCTTGAGCGACTGGCTGACCAGGCGCGCGGCAGCGGCCGGGATCACCAGCAGGGCGCCGACCAGGATCGCGCCGATCACCTTCACCGAGGCCACGGTGACCAGGGTCACCAGCACCACGAACAGGTAGTCCAGCGTCTTCACCGCCACCCCGCGCACCGCAGCCAGTTGCGGGTTGAAGCTGGCCAGCATGATGCGGTTGTACAGCGGCACGGCCAGGGCCAGCACCAGGAGTGCGACGATGCCCAGCACCACCAGGTCCTGGGCGCTGACGGTCAGCACCGAACCGAACAGCACGTTCTCCAGGATATGCACGTTGATCTTGCCGGCCAGCATCAACAACAGGCTCGCCCCCAGGGCCAGGGAGACCGAGAGGAACACGCCGATCAGCGTATCCGGCGACAGCCCCGTGCGGTTGCGCAGGAAGTTGAGCAGGATGCCGAACAGCAGGCAGTAGCCGAACAGGCTGCCATAGGGGCCGGTGTACGGCTCGCCGAGCAGGATGCCGATGGCCACGCCGGTGAGCGCGGCGTGGCCGACCGCCTCGGAGAAAAAGGCGAAGCGCTTGACCACCACCAGGGTGCCCAGGCCGCCGAGTACCGGGCCGATCATCAGGCCGGCGAGCAGTGCGTTGACCACGAAACCGTAGGCCAGGGCCTCGGGCAGGTAGCCAGCCGTGGCCCAGTCCTGGACCAGCTGGCGGAAAGCTTCATAGCTCATCAGGCAAGGTTCTCGCTGCGAGGGTGGACGGAGAACAGCCCGAGCAGGCGCTCCGGGGTCAGGGCCTGGGCGGGCGGAGCATCGAACAGCACCTGGCGGCTCAGGCCCGTGACCCGGTCGGCCAGGCGCAGTACCGCCTCGAGGTCGTGCTCGATCCACAGCACCGTGGTGCCGGCCTGGCGCCAGCTGTGCAGCAGCTGTTCGAACACCTGGATACCGGCCTCGTCGAGGGCTGACATGGGCTCATCGAGCACCAGCAGTTGCGGCTCGGGGATCAGCCCCTGGGCCAGCAGCACGCGCTGGCGCTCGCCACCGGACAAGGCGCCCATGCGCCGCTTGCGCTTGTCGAGCATGCCGACCCGCTCCAGGGCGGCGTCGATGGCCGGGCGGATGCGCCGGGACAGGCCGAGAAACGCCGGGCGGCGCTGGCACATGGAGGCCATGAAATCGTCCACGGTCATCGGCAGGCCACGGTCGAACTCCAGGGCCTGGGGCACGTAGCCGATCACCTCCTGCTCGCTTGGCCAGTGCAGGGTCAGTTGGCCTTGGTGCGGCATCTGCCCGAGCAGGGTCTTGATCAGCGAGCTCTTGCCGCCGCCGTTGGGGCCGACGATGGCGTGCACGCTGCCGGCGGCGACGCTGAAGGCGACCTGCTCGAGGATGCGTGTGCGGCCCAGGGTCAGGTCGATGCCGGCGAACTCGATGCGCGGCCCGCAGGGCGCGGCGAGGTTGGCGGCCGCGGTCATGCGCGGTTCTCCTGGATGGCCTTGACCACGGTGTCGAGGTTGCGTTTCATCTCCACCTCGTACTTGTCCTTGGTGTAGTCGCCATAGGAAATGTGGGTCAGCGGATAGATGTGCACGCCGGACTCGCGCTGGATGGTGTCCACGTAGGCGGACGGGAAGTCCATCTCCGAGAAGATCACCTTCACGTCCAGGGCCTTGAGCTGGTCGATGGTCTTCTTCAACTGCGCCGGGCTCGGCTCGATGCCGTGGGCCGGCTCGACCACTGCGGTGACCTCCAGGCCGAAGTCGCGCACCAGGTAGTCGTAGGCGGCGTGGATGGTGGCCACGCGGAAGTCGGCGTTCGGCGCCTCGGTGACCTTGGCCAGGGCCTCGGCGCGCAGGGCACGCAGGCGTTTGGCGTAGGCGCGGGCGTTCTGCCGGTAGACGGCGGCGTTGTCCGGGTCGAGCTTGCCCAGTTCGCGGGCGATATTGTTGACCTGGGCGATGGTGGCGCTGATCGACAGGAAGGTGTGCGGGTTGACCACTTTGCCAGCCCCCCGGGCGGCGATGCCGGTGGCGGCCAGCAGCGGCACGTTCGCGTTGGCCTCGATGGTCTTGATCTGGGGCTTCTCGCTGGCGGCGATCATGCGGTCGGCGAAGTCGTCGTGGCCGATGCCGTTGAGCACGACCACGTCCAGGGTGCCGATGCGCTTGATGTCCTCGGCGCGCGGTTCATAGGCATGGGGATTGAAGCCGGCCGGGATCAGCGGCACCACCTCGGCCTTGTCGCCGACGATGTTGCTCACATAGCTGTAGTAGGGGTGCAGGGTGATGCCGATGCGCAGGGGCTTGCCGTTGTCGGCCTGGGCCAGGGCCGGCAGGACGCAGGCCAGAAGCAGGGGGAGGACGCGGCGGGCGAGGGCGGAGCGGAACATGGAGGAGTCCTTGGGTTCAGTGGCGGTGTTGGCGGGTGACCCCGGCGTCGTAGTGGCTGACCACCTGCTGCCAGCCGGCGGCGATCAAGGCCTCCTGGCCCAGGTCGGCGGGTGGCGTGGCGGTACCGTCGCGGCGTAGCCAGACATCAGGGTGGCTGTCGCCGTCAGGCGGCAGGACCAGCAGGAAGCTGCCGGCCACCTGGGCATCCTGGCTGCGGCCGAGGTAGGCGCCGGCGTCGAGCCACTGCCATTGGTGGTTGCCACGGCTCGCGCTACTGGCGTCGGCGACGAAGGGCGGCAGGCCATCCTCGGCCAGTGCCTCGACCTGTGGCGCTTGGCTTTGCTCTTCGCGCAGCGCCTGGATTTCGTCGAAGGCGACCCACAGGTCGGTATAGATGCCCTGTTCCGCGGCATTGAGGTCGCGGCGCACATCGAGCTGGTGGCTGGCCACGGCCTGCTCGTCCTGGCGCTCGCCCCGCAACCCCACCACCGTGGCGGCGAGCACCACGATCAGCACGGCGGCCAACAGCACGTACAGGGTTTCATGCCCGGCGCCTGCCGGGCGCACCAACTGGGCGCGACTCATGGTTCACCGATATCGGCGTAGTCCACTTCCACCACGTGGCCGGGCCCAGCATCGAACAGCACGTAGAACTCGCCGTCGGGGCGCTTGAAGGTCAGGGTCGAGTCATCACCGAGCTTGCCGCCGACCAGCACCTGTTCGTCGTAGCCGATCACGTCGAGGGTCACCCCCGGTGCGCCGCTGCCATCGGAGAAGCCGCCGGTGCACTTGATCTGGTCGCCGTCGACTGGCTCGCACTCGCACATGGGGTTGTGGGCCAGGGCGGGCGTGGCGGCCAGCATCAGCAGGGGCAGGGCGAGCCTGCGCATCAGGTGTTTCATTTCTTGCCTCCTTGTTTCTCGAGCCAGGCCACGGTGGCTGGCGACGCCTTGGCCAGCGGGACCGAGGCCTGGTGCATGCTGCCGTCCCAGCCTTCGATGGTGATCCAGATGTCGGCGTCGGGGTGGGTGCGCGGCGGGACCGGCAGCGAGGTACCCATGCGGTATGGTGCGCCGAAGAACAACGTGCCGGCGGCGCGCAGGCTGCGGGGCTTGCCGATGCGCAGGTAGACGGCCTTGGCGCCGTCGATGCAGGTCTTGCACAGTGCGGCGTTGAAGCTCTTGAAATAGCCCGCCGGGCCATTGGCCTGCGGTGGCTGGTCGCGCAGCTCGGCCAGGTCCAGGCTGTACGGGCCGACTTGGATGCCGCTGATCTGGTTCACGCCCAACCCAGCCTCGCCGCGAAACAGCTTGGCGTCGGCGAAGTACTTGGGCATGAAGCCCAGGGGAATGAGGATCAGCAGGATGTTCAGGTGGAAGCGCCACTTCAGCCAGAACTGCTTCAGGGGGCTGGCGGGCAGGGTCTGTGCCTGGCTCATGGCTGGATCTCCACGGTGGTTTCGCTATGTGCCTTGCGTGGCCGGGCCTCGCGCTCGCCGCGCTTGAGGGCGGCGGCGGTGGCCTGGGCGGTGCGCTTGGTCCAGATCAGCAGGCCGCTGAACACCATCAGGGTCAGGATCAGGCCGAAGAACGCCCAGATGAGCTTGATCGGCAAGCCGCCGAAGTCGCCGGTGTGCAGCGGGCGCATGGACTCGGTGACGAACTCCAGGGTCGAGCGGTCCGAGAGCAGGAACTGGCTGTCGACGTTACGGGTATAGGGGTTGACCTCGGCGGTCTGGAACATCAGCGGGTACCAGCCGCGCCCACCCATGCTGATGTGGCTGTAGGCGGTGCCTGGCAAGGAGATGAAGGTGATGTCCAGGCCGGGGATCGCCGTGGTGGCGATGCGCTGGGCCTCGTTCAGGTCGATGCGAGGGGCAGGGCTGCCGTCCTCGGTGCGAGGTACGTCCTCGCGGGCGATCACTGGCACCACGGGTTCGGTGGAGATCGTGATGTGGTTGTCGGCGAGGATCGCCTGGATCAGGAACCAGGTGCCGGTGATGGAGATCACCGCGATGAACCAGATCGACCAGACACCGGCCAGGCGGTGCAGGTCGCCCCAGAAGATCCGCGGCCCATGGCTACGCCGCGGCAGCTTGAAGAAGCCTTTCCAGAACTTCTTGTAGACCACCAGGCCGGTGACCAGCGAGGCCAGCATCGGCAGGCCTAGCAGCGAGACCAGGTACCAGCCCCAACTGTAGCCGTTGGTGAACGGCACCAGCCACCAGCCGTGCAGGGCGCGGGTGAAGGCTTCGAAGTTGAAGTCCGGCATCTTGCCCTGGATCGCGCCGGTATAGGGGTTGACGTAGAGCGTCCGTGACGTGCCGTCGGCGAGGGTGGCGCTGGCGGTCAGTGCGAAGTGCGAACCATCCGGCTGGCTCAGGGAGCGCACCACCATGTCCGGCTCGGCCTTGTGCATGGCGTCGAGCACCTGTTGGAAGCTCAGGCGCTCGGCATCGTCGTTGGGCTTGGTCGCACGCACGTCGGGGTTCGCCAGCCAGACGATCTCCTGGCTGACCACGGCCAGCATGCCGGTGAAACAGACGATCAGGACGAAGAACCAGATCGGCAGGGCGAGCCAGCTGTGGACGAGGAACCACAGCTTGGACTTGGATTTTTTCGTTTGTCGGGCCATCGGTCGGTCTTCTGAAAAATGAGGGTCGAGTCACGGCTCAACCTGGAGGCTGCATCTAATAAGACGAATGAGAATCGAAATCCTGCCACTGTAAATGAAAGCAAATATTTCAGCGATGGCCATTAGGGGCTTTCGGGCCTGCCTGGGCCCTGGTTTTCTGCAGATTGTATCTGGGAGGGGTTGCCAACTGGGCATCAGCGGGCGGCACAGCGCCAGGAGGGGGCGCTGTGTATGGGGGAGGGCGCTTCAAGTTGAACAACATTGGGGCTGCGTTGCAGCCCCTGATATTCAGGCGCGGGTAAGCGCTACGACGTCATGTGCCCCCGTGGCTTGTTTGCTCAGGTGCTTGTACAGCGACTGACCGATTTCAGCGGCGCGTACCGGCAGCACAGACAGCAAGGTATCGCTCAGGCCATGGGATGCTTCGCAGAAGCCTTGTAGGTAGACACTGGCGCCGAACTCCGGGCTGGCCAGGGCGCGATAGTCGCGGTCCACGTCGAAGTCCTTCAGGTGCTGCTGCAGGGGGGCGAGCAGTTCGCGGTGGGAGCGGCGCTCGTAGCCGGTGGCGAGGATGACCGCGTCGTAGCGATGGGTCTGGCGTACGTTGGTGGCCAGGTCGCGCAGGGTCAGTTCGATACCTTCGGCGGTGTTCACCACATCTTCGATAGTGCGACGGCAAAGTACGGCATGACGGTGATTGTGGGCGACCTTCTGGCGATAGAGAATGCCGTAGATGCGTTCGAGCAGGTCGACATCGACCACCGAGTAGTTGGTGTTGTGGTACTCGGCGATGAGTTTTTCGCGCTCGGCGTGGGGCTGGTTGAACACCAGGTCGGTGTACTCGGGGGCGAAGATCTCGTTGACGAACGGGCTGTCGTCGGCCGGTTTGAGGGCCGAGGCGCGCAGGATCATGTCGACCTTGACCGACGGGTAGCTGTCGTTGAGGTCGATGAAGGCCTCGGCGGCGCTCTGGCCGGAGCCGACCACGGCGATGCGCATCGGCTTGCCCTCGGTGCAAGGCAGTTGCTGCAGGGCGCTCAGGTACTGGGAGTGGTGGAAGATACGAGGGTCGCCCTTGAAGGCGCGGAAGGCCTCGGGGATCTTCGGCGTGCCGCCGCTGCCGACCACCACCGAACGTGCACGGCGCAGGTGTTCGCGACCCTGCTGGTCGCGAGATACCAGGCGCAGGTGATCGACGCGACCGTCGCGCAGTTCCGGTTCGATGCGCAGCACCTCTTCGCCATACACCGCCTGGGTGGCGAAATGCTCGGCGGCCCAGCGCAGGTAGTCGTTGTATTCCAGTCGGCAGGGGTAGAACGTGCCGAGGTTGATGAAGTCGGCCAGGCGTTGTTTCTGGTGCAGGTAGTTGACGAAGCTATATGGGCTGGTGGGGTTGCGCAGCGAGACCAGGTCCTTGAGGAAGGAAATCTGCAGTTCGCTCTGGGTGGCCAGGGTGTTGCCGTGCCAGCGGTAGTCGCTCTGCTTGTCGATGAACAGGGCATCGAGGGCATGGCCGTTGGTTTCGGCGAGCTCTTCCAAGGCAATGGCCAGGGCCAGGTTGGAAGGGCCGAAGCCGACGCCGATAAGGTCGTGGATTTTTTCGGGGGAAGAGGTCTGGCTCATGGAGGCGTTCCTTGGATAGTCGTGTAGAGGCGCCGCGCAAGGCGCTCCGAGTCCTGTGCAAGTACACCGATTAGGACGAGCCGGAGGGTGGAGAATTTACCTGGGGGGCTTGCGGCGGTCACTCGACTCAAGAAATGTCCTGGATAGCCGATAGAAGCGGGGTACAAGGACTCAAGTGAGGACATGGGGAACATGGTAGGAATCACCGCAATCAACATCCCCGCGGCATCGCTGCCCAATGCTGGCGAGGTGAGCGAGGCCGGGCAGGGGCGCCAGCGCGAAGGGCGCTTGCAGGTCGATGTGTCCGGGCTTCGTGGTGGCGAGCGAGCGCAACAGGCGCAAAGTGCCGAGGACAGCAGCGAGCCGCCGCACATCAAGCAATTGCGCGAGATGATCAAGAAGCTGCAGAAGCAGTTGGCCGAGGAGCAGAAGCAACTGGCCGAGCTCATGCAGCGGGAGATGGACGAAACCAGCAAGCTGGCGGCGGTCAGCGCCAAGCAGGCCAGCATCGCCACCCTCAATGGCGAGATCCTGGCGGCTACCGCCCAGTTGCTCGAAGCGCTGAGCAAAGCCGGTGGCAGCAGTGCTGGCGGTATGGTCAGCACCCAGGCCTGAGAGGGCCTGGGGTGTCACCTTGGGCTGCAACGCAGCCCTGGCTGCGCAGTCAATCCGCTGCCAGCCGCGCGCGGTTCTGGCGTTCGGCCTTGTACTGCATCGCCACCGCCGGCGCCGGCTTGGCCGTGCCGGTTTCCAGCCATTGGCGCATGCGGCTGGCATCGGCGAAGTGGGTGTACTTGCCGAAGGCGTCGAGGATCACCATGGCCACCGGGCGGTTGTCCATCTTGGTCAGCAGCACCAGGCAGTGGCCGGCATCGTTGGTGAAGCCGGTCTTGGTCAGCGTGATGTCCCAGTCGCTCTTGTTCACCAGGTGGTCGGTATTGCGAAAGCCCAGGGTGTAGTTGGGCTTGCGGAAGGCCACGGTCTTCTCGCGGGTGGTGGACAGCTCGCTGAGCATCGGGTACTTGCGCGACGCCAGCAGCAGCTTGGCCAGGTCGCGGGCCGTGGAGACGTTCTGGGTCGACAGGCCCGTGGGCTCGACATAGCGGGTCTGCGTCATGCCCAGGCTGCGGGCCTTGGCGTTCATCGCCTTGATGAAGGCGCCATAGCCACCCGGGTAATGGTTGGCCAGGCTATTGGCCGCCCGGTTCTCCGACGACATCAGGGTAATCAGCAAGGTCTCGCGCCGGTTCAGTTGGCTGCCCAGCCGCACCCGCGAATAGACACCTTTCATCTGTGGGTTGTTGGCGATGGTCATGGTGAGCATTTCGTCCATCGGCTGCCTGGCGTCGAGCACCACCATCGCGGTCATCAGCTTGGTCACCGAAGCGATGGGCACCACGCGGTCGGCATGGCTGGCGTACAGCTCCTTGTGGGTGTTCAGGTCGATCAGCAGGGCGCTGCCAGAGGCCAGGTGCAGCTTGGCGGGGTCGCGTTGTACCTGGGCCGAGGGTTGTGCAGCAGCGGTCGACGGAGGGATGGTGGTTCCTGTGAGCAACAGCAGCAGGCTGAGAATGGACAGGGGAGTTTTCACGTTGAGGCTCACTAAAGGTTGGTATGTCGTTGGCTGTGCAAGGGTTTCCCCCAGAAACCGTGCATTCTGGAGTATGGTCGAAGTGCTGTCGATTGCTCGTTGATCGCAGGCGTCGAAATGAAAAAAGCTTCATGCTGGAACGTTTCTCCCCGGCGCCGTTCGTCGGCTCGCCAGGTCAAAAAAAAAGCCCGCCAGGGAAGGCGGGCAACAGAGGCATAGAGAGCAACGCACAACAAAATTCGTTCAGGCGAGCAAGCTTGTAGCCTGCAGTCGTTCGGCAAGGGCCTGGGCCGAAGCCCGCGATGCCAGCGGGCCGCTGACCGCCTCGCCATTGCGCACCAGGTACCAGCAGGCCAGCATCCCCTGTTCACGCAAGGGAGCCGGGACGGCGCTGCCGATGACGGACATGATCTGGATAGTGGCCATTGGGTATCTCCTGTGGAACTTGGCCCTACCTTACGGAGCCGTCGGCGCGTTTTGAAATCAACTTCCTCGATAGTGATCATTGCTTTTATCAACGATCGCCAGCGCAGTGGGTGTCCCCATGATGACAGCGGTGACCGTCAAGCGAGTAGCGGGTGCAGGGTAAAGGTTGTGTAAGGATGGCAGGCACTCTCTGTTACGCTGCATGAACGATTCAGCGAGAAGGAACAGGCAATGGCCATCCCACCCAGCAGAGACACCGTCCTGTGCATTTCCCTGGCCGGGCGGCCCGGCACCTTCGGGGTACGCTTTCACAACCACCTCTACCAGCAGTTGGGCCTGGACTATTACTACAAGGCCATGACCACCCAGGACCTGCCGGCGGCGGTGGCGGGCATCCGGGCCCTGGGTATTCGCGGTTGTGGCGTGTCGATGCCCTACAAGGAAGCCTGCATGGCGCTGGTCGACGAGATCGACCCGTCGGCGGCGGCGATCGAATCGGTCAATACGCTGGTCAATAGCGACGGCCATCTGAAGGCGTACAACACCGACTACCTGGCGGTGCGCCAGTTGCTTGCACGGCATGAGGTCGATCCGGGTACCGCGTTTGCCTTGCGTGGCAGCGGCGGTATGGCCAAGGCGGTGGCCAGCGCGCTGCGGGACGCCGGGTTCCGGGAAGGGATCATCGTCGCCCGCAATGAGCAGGCCGGGCGGCAATTGGCGGATGTTTGCGGTTATCGCTGGCAGGCCGAGCTGGACGACCTGTGCCCGCCGATGCTGGTGAACGTCACCCCGATCGGCATGGCGGGCGGGCCCGAGGCGCAGCAGCTGGCGTTTCCGGAAACTGCCATCGCGGCGGCCGAACGGGTATTCGACGTGGTCGCGATGCCGGCGCGCACGCCGTTGATCGCCCGGGCCGAGGTGTTGGGCAAGCCGGTCATCACTGGGTTGGAGGTCATTGCCCTGCAGGCGCTGGAGCAGTTCGTGCTGTACACCGGGGTGCGTCCGACGCAGGCGCAGGTGGACGCCGCGGTGGTCTATGCCCGGGGGCAGGATTGACGGGGCCGCTGTGCGGCCCCCGGTTCACCAAGGCTCAGAAGGCCTTGCGATGGCCATCCAGCTGCTGGTCGACCAGCCACCGCCCATGGGCGAGCGCCGCATGCTGGGCATTTTCCAGGTCGCAGAGAAACGCCATCTTCAATGGCAGCGCGATGCGCCTGCTGGTGTGCCCTTCCGGGTCGGTGATCCGGCAGCCGGCGGCATAGGGCAGGGGGGAGTCCGGGTGAGCCATCACGCTGGCGGTGATGGTGTGGTCGCGGTATTCACAGTGAAGGGTTTGCATCGTCCTTACCTCGCTGTGGCTTGGAAGCGGTCATTTCCATATACCACAGCGAGGGGCCGGGAGTTCCCGGCCCGACGAGCGTACCGCGCAGGTTTCAGCCCTGGAGTTCGCCAGGCTGGATGATTTCCACCCAGTAGCCGTCCGGGTCCTTGATGAAGGCCAGGTGCTTCATGCGGCCATCACTCAGGCGCTTCTGGAAGGGGACTTCCAGGGCTTCGAAGCGCTCGCAGGCTGCGCGCACGTCCGGCACCGAGATGCAGATGTGGCCGAAGCCGCGCGGATCGGTGTTGCCGTCGTGGTAGGCGAACTCGGGGTCGTTCTCGGTGCCGTGGTTGTGGGTCAGCTCGAGCACGCCAGGGATCGACTTCATCCATTGGTGGCGCTCGGCGTCGTCGGCCGGGATCCGGGCCGGGTCGACCAGAGCCAGGAAGTACAGGCTGAAGGCCGCTTCCGGGAAGTCGCGCTTGTCCACCAGGCTGAAGCCTAGGACACGTGTGTAGAAGTCCAGGGACTTCTCGATGTCCTTGACCCGCAGCATGGTGTGGTTGAAGACGAAGTTGGCGGTGGCGGCGTCCGGCTGGGCGGTGACGCCGGGCAGGGTTTGCAGGTCGTGCAGGCTCATGGGTACTCCAGGAACGGGGCTGGGCCGTGAGGCGCCAGCGGTAAAGACAGGTGCGTCATGATACGGCAGTCAGGTGGGCGCGCAAATGAAAACGCCCTGCACGAAGGCAGGGCGCTGGAATTAGAGGCCCGCATGTGCGGGCGCGTGATGGGGTCGCTAGTCCTTTAGCTGGTTCGATACTGGACCAGCCGCTGTGAAAAAAGTGTGAAGTGTGTGTTGATGTTTCATGAGCGCACCCAACTTTCCACGGTCTTGGCGCCGTACTGTTCTTTCCAGGCCTTCAAGCCACGATGGTTGCCGCCTTTGGTCTCGATCAGCTCGCCGGTGTGCGGGTTCTCGTAGACCTTCACCACCCGCGGGCGGCGTTGCTGTTTCGGCGGTGTGCCCGGGGCCTTGGCCGCCTGCTTCGGATCGAGGATGGCAATGATGTCGCGCAGGCTCTTGTCATAGCTCTTCATCAGGCCGAGTAGTTTCTGCTCGAATTCGATTTCGCGTTTCAGGCCGGCATCCTTTTTCATCGCTTCCAGTTGCGCCATCTGCTCCTGAAGCGCTTTTTCGGCAGCACGAAACTCTGCAAGTCTGGACACTGTCATCACTCCTGTAAGTCTGCCGTGGCATGACGTGACGAACATTGAAAAGCAATAAACGCCGGCCACGCGGTGGGAAAAAACTGTTCGCTGATAATGAGTGTAGTAGTCGTCGGCTAGTGGGTAAACCGCAAACTTTCAATTCATTATCCGGGAACTTTGCTAGTTTTTTGCGCGGTATTGGCCAAGGTGCGCGGCATGCCCTGCCCGGGTGTCTAGACCATGGTCCAATGGCCTGTCGTAGAGCGCCCGGGCGATCATGGCAGATGATGGCAGGGATCTTTTCCCGCAGTCTTGCAGTCCCGGGGGCAAACTGCGCTCCCGGTTGGTATTCGCCCTTCTTTTCGGATGTCCCCTCGCATGTTTGCCCCCTTTCCCCTGGCCCCTGGGCGCCGTGTTGCCGGCCTGTTCTTGCTGTGCGCCGCTATCGATGCCCAGGCCGCCGGTTTTCTTGAAGACAGCACGGCCAAAGTCGAAGCACGCACTGTCTATTTCAACCGGGATTTGCGTGATGGCCACAGCAGTTCCAGCCAGGGCGCATCGAAACGTGAAGAGTGGGCGCAGGGTTTCATCCTCGATGTTCGCTCCGGTTATACCCAGGGCCCACTGGGTTTCGGCGTGGATGCCCTGGGCATGGCCGGCTTCAAGCTCGACTCCAGCCCGGCAGACAGCAACAGTGGGCTGTTGCCCTCCAGTGGCCATGACCCGCGCCGTTCCGCCGACGAATACGCCAAGCTGGGCGTGGCCGGCAAGCTGAGGCTGTCGCGCACCGTGCTGCGTTATGGCTCGATGATGCCGGACATGCCGCTGCTCAAATACAACGATGGCCGCCTGCTGCCAACCCTGTTCCACGGTGCCATGCTGACTTCGCAGGAGGTGCGCGACCTGAAGCTCACCCTGGCACGCCTGGACAAGTACACCGCACGTGACTCCACCGACCGCCAGGACATTCGCGTCCACTGCAAGAACAAGCGCTACGCCTGCGGCATCGAGGCCGACCACTTCGACCTGGCCGGCCTCGACTACCGTTTCAATGACCGCCTCAGCGCCCAGTACCAGGTGGCGAAGCTGGAGAACATCTATCGCCAGCACTTCCTCGGCCTGGTGGCCAGCCAGCCGTTGACCTTGGGTAGCCTGGTCGCCGACCTGCGCCTGATCAAGAGCGACGACATCGGCAACGCCCGCGCCGGAGCGATCGACCACCGCGCCTTCAGTGGCATGCTCGGCTACAACCTGGGTGGCCACAAGGTCAGCGCCGGCTGGCAGCGCATGTACGGCGAGAGCGCGATGCCGTACCTCGACGGCAGCAATCCGTACCTGGTCAACTACGCCCAGGTCAACGACTTCGCCGCGGCCCAGGAGCGTTCCTGGCAACTGCGCTACGACTACGATTTCAAGGCTCTCGGCGTGCCAGGGCTGACCTTCTTCACCCGCTACATCAACGGCGACCATATCCGCGTGCCAGGCAGCACCGCCGAGGGCCGGGAGTGGGAACGCGACACCGAGCTCAAATACCAGGTGCAGGGTGGCACCTTCAAGGACCTCAGCGTGCGCCTGCGCAACTCCACCTACCGCAGCAACTACGCACAATGGGCGCGGGACATGGACGAGACGCGGATCATCGTCAGCTACAACTTCTCGATTTTGTAGGACGCTTTACCCGATGCGGGCGGACGGTCGACAATGGCCGCTGGTTTGCGGACGGGCGGGGCGATGAAACAACTCCTACTGATTGGCATCGGGCCAGGCGATCCTCGCCAGGTCACCTTCGAAGCGGTGGACGCGCTGCGGCGCGCCTCGGTGTTCTTCGTGCTGGACAAGGGCACCGACAAGGATGAGCTGGTGCGCCTGCGCAAGGCCATCCTCGAGCGCTACCGGCCGCAAGGTGGTTACCGCCTGGTGCAGGTCGAGGACCCGCGTCGCGATGGCCAAGCGCCGGACTATGTCGGTGCGGTGCAGGACTGGCACCAGCAACGTGCCGCCCTGTATGCCCGCCTGCTGGAGGACGAACTTGGCGTCGAGGATGTCGGCGCCTTCCTGCTGTGGGGCGAGCCGGGGCTGTACGACAGCACCCTGCGCATCCTCGACCTGGTCTGTGAACGGGGTGTGGCGCTGCGCCTGGAGGTGATTCCCGGGATCAGCAGCGTACAGGCCCTGGCGGCGCGTCACCAGATTCCCCTCAACCGTATCGGCGAGCCGCTCACCGTGTTGCCGGGCCGGCGCCTGGCCGAGCAGGCGCGTATCGACAACGTGGTGGTGATGCTCGACGGCCAGTGTGCCTTCGCCGAACTCGACGACCCGGGGCTGACGATCTACTGGGGCGCCTACCTGGGCACCGCCGACGAGATACTCATCGCCGGGCCCCTGGTGGCGGTCAAGGCGCAGATCCTCGAGGCCCGCGAGCAGGCGCGGCGGCGCAAGGGCTGGATCATGGACACCTATCTGCTGCGGCGCTAGTGGCCTGCACGTCGGTCAGGCGGTTCTTCGCCTCGATCCATTGGGCCATGTACTGGGTGCTCTTGTGCTGGTGATGGCGCAGCATGGCGCCGGTGAAGTTGTACAGGCGCTGCTCGGCCAGGTGCGCCAGGCTGTGTTCGATCCGCTCGACCAAGGCCGGGCCGTGGCGACGCTGGTCGTAGCGCGCCTGGAGCAATGGCGCGCAGGCAGCTTGCGCCTGCTGCCAGGCTGCTTCGTCGCTGTACAGACGCACGGCGGCCTCGGCCAGCCCTTCGGCGGTGCTCGCCACCGCGCCGGGCCAGGGCAGTGGGCCATGCATGGCCTCGGCACCGATCGGCGTGGTCACGCTGGGTGTGCCGCAGAGCATGGCGTCGGTCAGCTTGCCCTTGATGCCGGCACCGAAGCGCAGCGGCGCCAGGCAGATGCGCGCGGCGCTCATCACCGCCAGGGCATCCTCGGCCCAGTCCTGCACATGGAAGCCTTCGCGCGGGTTGTGCAGGGCCGTGGCCTTGGGTGGGGTATAGGCACCGTACAGATGCAACTGGGCCTCGGGCAGGCGCCGGCGGATCATCGGCCAGAGGTTGTGCTTCATCCACAGCACCGCGTCCCAGTTCGGCGCATGGCGGAAATTACCGATGCTCAGGAAGTGCTGGCGTTCGGCGTACGGGCGCAGGCTCTGGGTGGCCGGGTCGAGCATCAGCGGGCACCAGTGCAGCAGGTAGTCCGGCACGCCGAAGCCGTTGACCAGCAGGTCGATCTCCACGTCGGAGATGATCAGCGACAGGTCGCTGCGGTAGATCGCCGCCAGTTCCCGCTGGGTCAGGTCGGCCGGCGCCATCTGGCGGAACAGGTCGGGGCCGCTGGTGTTGAACAGGGCGCGGAAATCGTTGGGGTCCAGGCCCTCCACCAAGCGCCGGCGCAGCAGCTGGTGGCGGGCCTCGCGCAGGCTCTGCAGGTCGGAGGTCTCCAGGACGCGCAGGGCCTGCGGGCAATGTTTCGCCACCCGCCAGCCGAACTGCTCCTCCATCATGAAACGGTCGAACAGCACGACGTCCGGGGCCAGGTCGACGACGAAGCGGTCGAAGCTTTCATCGTTGAGGGCGATGGCCTGTTCGGCGATACCCAGCGCGGCGAGGTCGGCCTTGTGCTCGCCGACGCTTGCCGGGCTGGCGAAGGTGATGCGCCAGCCGTGGGCCAGGAAGCTTTCGAGGATCTGCATCATGTGCCCGCCGGCGGCGGAGGAACGAGGCTCGGGCCAGACGTAGCCGATGACCAGGACGTGGAGCATGGGGGAGGGCCTTGGGGGTCAAAAGGTGCTATTTAATCATGAGTCGATGGGAATGGCCCTGTCCCCGCACCTCACGGCCTACCCAGTATCCCCACCACCTTTTCACGCAACTGCTCGATGCTGAACGGCTTGCCGATCAGGTGCATGCCCGGCGGCACCTCGACGCTTTCGGCATAGCCGCTGGCGAACAGCACCGGCAGTTGTGGCCTTGCCTGCCGCGCCCGGGCCGCCAGTTCCTCGCCGCGCATGTCTGGCAGGCCCACATCGGTCATCAGCAGGGCCAGGGGCTGCCCGGGATCCTCGAGGATCGCCAGCGCGGCAGTGGCGCTTGCTGCTTCGATGGCCGTATAGCCCAACTCGTCGAGCACTTCGACCATCAGCATGCGTACGATGTCGTCGTCTTCGACTACCAGAAGTTGCATGATCCGGGGTCCTGTTCAGGGAAAAGGGGATTTCTACTCAGTGCCTGCGGCGCTGGCAGAAGTTCCCCCAAGCATAACGATCGGCACCTTTCCAGGGAACGATTAGCGCAGGGTACCTTCAAATACTGGCTAAGTGCCCTGTCAGACCTGGCAAAGCTGGTTAGACTCGCTATGAAGCCAGTGGGCGCAGCGGCAGGACCTGCCCGCCAGGCCCTTCAGTGGACTTTTTTCGCTCAGGCGTTTTCAGATGATTCAAGCAGCCTCGATGGATCAGCAAAGCTTTCGCAAGCTGTTGAGCCGCAACATCGGTCTCCCCCTGGGGGTGGGCCTGCTGGGCGCCGTGGCCTTCGTCGCGGTGATCAACTACCTGCTCTCGGCCATGCAGTGGGTCGAGCATACCGATCAGGTGATCGGCAATGCCAACGAGACGGTCAAGCTTTCGATCGACATGGAAACCGGCATGCGCGGTTTCCTGATCACCGGCGACGAGCGCTTCCTCGACCCGTACGAGGTGGCCAAGCCACGCATCTTCAGCAGCCTGCAGAGCCTGCGCGCCATGGTGGCGGACAACCCGCAGCAGGTCGAGCGCATCGACCGGCTGATCGCCTTGCAGCGCGCCTGGAACGACTTCGGCGGCGCCATGATCGCCCTGCGCCGCAACCAGGGCGACTACCAGAGCAGCATTGGCAACGGCCAGGGCAAGCGCCTGACCGACGAGATCCGCAAGGAGTTCGACGATCTCATCGCCAGCGAGCAGCAACTGCGCATGACGCGCAATGCGACGGTCAACACCGTCACGATGACGGCCATCAGCGCCTTCGTGGCGTTGATCGTCGCCCTGACCGGGCTGCTGGCGTACCTGGGCCGGCGTGACCTGCTGGCGCTGTCCGACAGCTATGTCGACAACCTGCAGGCCCAGCAGCGCGCGGCCGAGCGGCTGGAGCAACAGGCCTGGCTGCGCAACGGCCAGACCCAGTTGGCCGAGCAGGTGCTGGGCCAGTTGACCCTGCCCATGCTCGGCGACAATGTCTTGCGTTTCTTCGCCAGCTACCTGGGCAGCGTAGTAGGGGCCTTCTACATACGCGACGAGCAGGGGCATCTGGTTCGGGTAGCCAGCTATGGGCTGGATGCCGAGGAACAGGCCCGCGAGCAACGGCTCGGCAGCCAGGAAGGGCTGCTGGCCCAGGCGGTTCGCCAGTCGCGCCTGCTGCGCCTGGACGATCTGCCGCAAGACTACTACCGCCTGAGCTCCGGCCTGGGCAGCGGCCTGCCACGCAGTGCCTTGCTGATGCCGCTCAGCGATGACGGCCAGGTCAATGGCGTCATCGAGCTGGGCTTCTTGCGGCCGTTGCACGAACGCGACGGCGAGCTGTTGCAGCAGGTCGGCGGCAACCTGGGCATTTCCATCGAAACCGCCCGCTACCGCCAGCGTCTGCAGGAGGTGCTGGCCGAGACCCAGCAGCTCAACGAAGAGCTGCAGGTCCAGCAGGAAGAGCTCAAGACCGCCAACGAGGAACTGGAAGAACAGTCGCGGGTGCTCAAGGAGTCCCAGGCCCATCTGGAGACCCAGCAGGCAGAGCTCGAGCAGACCAACGAGCAGTTGGCCGAGCGCACCGAGGCCCTGGACCGCAAGAACAGCGAGCTGAACCAAGCCCAGCTGGAATTGCAGGCTCGCGCCGAGGACCTGCAGCGCTCGAACAGGTACAAGTCCGAGTTCCTCGCCAACATGTCCCACGAGTTGCGCACGCCGCTCAACAGCTCGCTGATCCTGGCCAAGCTGCTGGCCGAGAACGCCGAAGGCAACCTCAGCGAGGAACAGGTCAAGTTCGCCGAGTCGATCTACTCGGCCGGTAACGACCTGCTCAACCTGATCAACGACATCCTGGACATCGCCAAGGTCGAGGCCGGCAAGCTCGAGGTACGTCCGGAGCCCACCCAGCTCGAACGCCTGGTAGAAGGGTTGCAGGCCATGTTCCAGCCCCTGGCCCAGGACAAGGGCCTGGCCTTCAAGGTGCAGGTCGAGCCGCAGGTGCCGGCGACCTTGTTCACCGACCGCCAGCGCCTGGAGCAGATTCTCAAGAACCTGTTGTCCAACGCCATCAAGTTCACCGAGCACGGCCAGGTCAGCCTGGACATCAGCCAGCAGGCCGGGCAGGGCATCGTTTTCACCGTGCGCGACAGTGGCATCGGCATCGCCGCCGACCAGCAGCAGGCGATCTTCGGCGCCTTTCACCAGGTCGACGGCACCAGCAACCGCCGCTATGGCGGCACCGGCCTGGGCCTGTCGATCTCCCGCGACCTTGCCCACCTGCTCGGTGGACACATCAGCGTCGACAGCAGCCCTGGCCAGGGCAGCGTGTTCAGCCTGGTCCTGCCGGCGCGTTACGAGGCACCGGAGGAACAGGACCACGCGCACAGCCCGCGACCTGACGCCGATGAACCGCCGGCACCGCTGACGATGCCGGTGCCCGTGCCCGTCCAGGCGCCACGCCAGGCCCCGGCATTCGCCGACGACCGCGAGCGGGCGCCGTTCACCCGGCGCTGCATCCTGGTAGTCGAGGACGAGCCGAACTTCGCCCGTATCCTTTTCGACCTGGCCCACGAGCTGGGCTACGACTGCCTGGTGGCCCAGGCCGCCGACGAAGGCTTCGCCCTGGCCGTGCAATACACGCCGGACGCCATCCTGCTCGACATGCGCCTGCCCGACCACTCCGGGCTCACCGTGCTGCAGCGCCTCAAGGAGCAGGCCTCGACCCGCCACATCCCGGTGCACATCCTCTCGGTGGAGGACCGCGTCGAGGCGGCCATGCACATGGGCGCGGTGGGCTATGCGGTCAAGCCCACCAGCCGCGAGGAGCTCAAGGACGTGTTCGCCCGCCTGGAAGCCAAGCTCACCCAGAAGCTCAAGCACATCCTGCTGGTGGAGGACGATGACCTGCAGCGCGAGAGCATCGCTCGGCTGATCGGCGACGACGACATCGAGATCACTGCCGTGGCCCTGGCCCAGGACGCCCTGGCGCTGTTGCGCGAGCACGTCTACGACTGCATGATCATCGACCTGAAGCTGCCGGACATGCTCGGCAACGAGCTGCTCAAGCGCATGACCTGCGAGCAGATCCGCGCCTTCCCGCCGGTGATCGTCTACACCGGGCGCAACCTCACCCGCGAGGAAGAGGCCGACCTGCTCAAGTACTCGCGCTCGATCATCATCAAGGGCGCGCGCTCGCCGGAGCGCCTGCTCGACGAGGTCACCCTGTTCCTGCACAAGGTCGAGTCGCAGCTGTCCCACGAGCGCCAACGCATGCTCAAGACCGCGCGCAGCCGCGACAAGGTCTTCGAGGGGCGCAGGATCCTGCTGGTGGACGACGATGTGCGCAACATCTTCGCCCTGACCAGCGCCTTGGAGCACAAGGGCGCCATCGTCGAGATCGGCCGCAACGGGCGCGAGGCCATCGAGCGCCTGGAGCTGCACGAGGACATCGACCTGGTGCTGATGGACGTGATGATGCCGGAGATGGACGGCTACGAGGCGACCCGGCTGATCCGCCAACAGCCCCGCTGGCGCAAGCTGCCGATCATCGCCGTGACCGCCAAGGCGATGAAGGATGACCAGCAGCGTTGCCTGCAGGCCGGTGCCAACGACTACCTGGCCAAGCCGATCGACCTGGACCGGCTGTTTTCCCTGATCCGTGTCTGGCTGCCGCAACTGGAGCGAATTTGACTAGCGAACGTAACACCGATATCGAGATCCGGCTGCTGATCGAGGCGATCTACCTCAAGTACAGCTACGATTTCCGCGATTATTCCGGCGCTTCGATCAAGCGCCGGATCCTGCATGCCTTGCGCCAGTTCGACTGCCGTACGGTGTCGGCGCTGCAGGAGCGGGTGCTGCACGACCCGGGCATGTTCATGCAGCTGCTGCAGTACCTGACGATCCCGGTCAGCGAGATGTTCCGCGACCCGGGGCACTTCCTCGCGCTGCGCAACGAGGTGGTGCCGCTGCTGCGCACCTGGCCGTCGCTCAAGGTATGGATCGCCGGTTGCAGCACGGGCGAGGAAGTCTATTCGATGGCCATCCTGCTGCACGAGGAAGGCCTGCTCGAGCGCACCATCATCTATGCCACCGACATCAACCCGCACTCGCTGGAAAAAGCCAAGCAAGGCATCTACTCGCTGCAGGACCTGCACAAGTATGCCGAGAACTACCGCAAGGCCGGTGGGCGTCGCGACTTCTCCGAGTACTACACCGCCGCCTATGGCAACGGGATCATGGACGCCAGCCTGCGCGACAACGTGACCTTCGCCGACCACAGCCTGGCCACCGACAGCGTGTTCTCCGAGACCCAGCTGGTGTCTTGCCGCAACGTGCTGATCTATTTCAACAAGGACCTGCAGGACCGCGCCCTGGGCCTGTTCCACGAGTCGTTGTGCCACCGCGGCTTCTTGGTCCTGGGCAGCAAGGAGTCGGTGGACTTTTCCGCCTACGGCGAGCGTTTCGAGGCGCTGGTACGGCCCGAACGGATCTACCGCAAATCATGATCGGGGTAGAGGCGGTGGTCATCGGCGCTTCGGCCGGCGGTGTCGCGGCGCTGTTCAAGGTGCTCGGTGCCTTGCCGCCGGGGTTCGGCATCCCGGTGCTGTGCGTGTTGCACCTGCCTGACGACCGCCACAGCCAGCTGGCCGAGGTGCTGCAGCGGCGCCTGCACCGGCCAGTGCGCGAGGCCCGTGACAAGGAGCGCATCGCGCCGGGGCTGATCTACGTGGCCGGGCCTGGCTACCACCTGTCGGTGGAGCGTGACCTGACCCTGTCGCTGAGCCAGGAAGAGCCGGTGCATTTCTCCCGCCCGGCGATCGACTTCCTGTTCCAGTCGGCGGCCGATGCCTATGGCCCCGGTTTGCTTGGCGTGCTGCTCACCGGTGCCAACGAAGACGGTGCCCAGGGGCTTGCCTGCATCAAGAACAGCGGGGGCCGGACCGTGGTCCAGGCCCCCCGCGACGCACAGGTCGCGCTGATGCCGGAGGCCGCACTGGCCCTGCATCGGCCCGACCATATCCTTTCCCTGAACGGTATCGGGCAACTGCTCGCGACCCTGGAACCCTGCGCATGCTAAGCCATATCATCGCCAAACTGCTGATCGTCGACGACCTGCCGGAAAACCTGCTGGCCCTCGACGCCCTGATCCAGGGTGCGGATCGCGAAGTGCACAGGGCCCAGTCCGCCGAGCAGGCATTGTCGCTGATGCTCGAGCATGAGTTCGCGCTGGCCATCCTCGATGTGCAGATGCCGGGCATGAACGGCTTCGAGCTGGCCGAGTTGATGCGCGGTACCGAGAAGACCAAGAGCATCCCGATCGTCTTCGTCAGCGCCGCCGGGCGGGAGATGAACTATGCCTTCAAGGGCTACGAGAGCGGCGCGGTGGACTTCCTGCACAAGCCTCTCGATACCCTGGCGGTGAAGAGCAAGGTCTCGGTGTTCGTCGACCTGTACCGCCAGCGCAAGGCCCTCAATCGCCAACTGGAAGCCCTCGAGCACAGCCGCCAGGAGCAGGAGCAGTTGTTGGCCCAGCTGCAGGTGGCGCGCAGCGAGCTGGAGCATGCGGTGCGCATGCGCGACGACTTCATGTCGATCGTCTCGCACGAGGTGCGCACGCCGCTCAATGGCCTGATCCTCGAGACCCAGCTGCGCAAGATGCACCTGGCCAGGGGCAACCTCGCGGCCTTCACCGAAGACCGCTTGCGCGCCATGGTCGAGCGTGACGAACGGCAGATCAACAGCCTGATCCGGCTGATCGAGGACATGCTCGATGTGTCGCGGATACGCACCGGCAAGTTGTCGATCCGCACCCAGCCGTTCGATCTCGGCCACCTGGTACGGGGGTTGGTCGAGAACTTCGCGGCCCAGGCCACCGCCCTCGACACCCACATCGAACTGGAGCGCTGCGAGGCATTGCCGGGGGAGTGGGATGAGTTTCGCATCGAGCAGGTGGTGGCCAACCTGTTGTCCAATGCCCTGCGTTATGGCGAGCGGCGGCCGGTACGGGTGCGGGTGTTCGAGGCGCACGGCATGGCCTGTGTGCAGGTTCAGGACCAGGGCATCGGCATCAGCGCTGCTAACCAGCAACGGATCTTCCAGCAGTTCGAGCGGGTCGCTGCGCAGCAGGCCAGTGG
Organism: Pseudomonas sp. I2; assembly: GCF_040984075.1. Taxonomy (NCBI): domain Bacteria; kingdom Pseudomonadati; phylum Pseudomonadota; class Gammaproteobacteria; order Pseudomonadales; family Pseudomonadaceae; genus Pseudomonas; species Pseudomonas sp. I2. The sequence goes on along the minus strand of NZ_JBCGFQ010000030.1, from coordinate 8,263 downwards.
CGGCCTGGGGCTTGGCCTGTACATCTGCGAGCAGATCGTCCAGGCTCACGGCGGGCGTATCCAGGTCGACAGTGAGGAGGGCAAGGGGGCGACCTTCAGCCTGTACCTGCCGCTGGCGACGGCACGGCGAGAAAGCGACCAGGCGCAGGCAACCTCTGCGTGAGCCTGGGGTCAGATAGCCAACCTGTTGAATTGCAAGGCGCTGCCATGAGTGAAGATGCACAAGATGTCGTATTGATCGTCGAGGACGAGCCGGCGATTCGCATGATCCTGCGCGATTACCTGGCAGGCGAGGGCTACCATGTGCTGGTGGCCGAGGATGGCGAGCAGGCCTTCGCCATCCTCGCCAGCAAGCCGCACCTGGACCTGATGGTGACCGATTTCCGCCTGCCGGGCGGGATCTCCGGCGTGGATATCGCCGAGCCGGCGGTCAAGCTGCGGCCGGACCTGAAGGTGATCTTCATCAGCGGTTATCCGGCGGAAATCCGCGATTGCGGCAGCCCTATCACGCGCAAGGCGCCGATCCTGGCCAAGCCGTTCGACCTCGATAACCTGCGCGAACAGATCCAGGAATTGTTGCGCTGATGATGACACCAGGCCTGGGCAAGGCCCGTTAGGAAGACCATGTGGCAATTTGATCCGGTATCGCTCAGGCTCTTCATCGCCGCGTGCGAGGAGGGCAGTATCGCGGCGGCTGCGGCACGGGAGTTCATCGCGCCTTCAGCGGTGAGCAAGCGGATCTCGGACATCGAGTCGGCCTTCGCCACCGCGTTGCTGGTGCGCGGCAAGAAAGGCGTGGCGCCCACCCCGGCCGGGCAAGCGTTGCTCCGCCATGCACGAAAGTTCATGCGCGACATCGAGCGCCTGCAAGGCGAGCTGAGCGAATATGCCGAAGGTGCTCGCGGCCATGTGCGGGTGCTGGCCAACGTGTCGTCGCTCATGGAGTTCCTGCCCGAAGAGCTCGCCCGCTTCCTGGCCGAGAACGAACATATCCAGGTCGATGTCGAGGAGCGGTTCAGCTCGGATGTGGTACGTGGCATCGAGGAAGGGCAGGCTGATATCGGCGTCTGCCGCAAGTCCATGGCCGAAGGCGACCTGGAGTTCCATCCGTACCGCAGCGACCACCTGGCGGTCGTGGTCAATGCCCGCCACCCCCTGGCGGGCCGTGAAAGCCTCAGCTTCGTCGAGACGCTGGATTTCCATCACCTCAACATCTCGGCCTTTTCCACGCTCGGTACCCAGATGCAGAAACGGGCCCGTGCGGCGGGCAAGGACTTGCAGTACCGAACCTGCGTATCGTCCTTCGATGCGGCGCTGCGCCTGGTGGCTGCAGGCATGGTGCTGGCCATCTTTCCCCGCGAGGCGGTGGCGCGGTATGTGGAGCTGTTCGGGCTGCGGGTCATTCCGCTGACCGATGACTGGGTCACGGACGAGTTCGTCATCTGCGTGCGGGACAGCGCGAGCCTTTCGCTTGCGGCCAGGCGCCTGCTCGATCATCTCTTGGCCACACCTGTTTCCGCATAGGCAAGCGGCACCGGCGTCGCGCTATCCATCGCCGACGGAGATGGATAGCACCGCCAAAAACGTCTTTTCCGCGCTTTGCGAGCTCCTTAGGCTGGCAGCACTTCCTCTCGCCTGGGGCCGGCATGAACCACATCACCTTGAACGAAGTCGGCATGCGCGATGGCTTGCAGAGCCTTCGCAGCATCATGCCCACCGCCGCGAAGCTGAAATGGATCGACATGGCCTACGAGGCCGGTGTGCGGCACATGGAGGTCGCATCGTTCGTGCCCGCCAAGCGCCTGCCGCAAATGGCCGATGCCGACGCGGTCGTCGCCCATGCCCTGGCCTTTGCGGACCTGACCGTCACGGTGCTGGCGCCCAATCTGCACGGGGCACAGGCCGCGCTCGCCTCTGGCGCCCAGCGCATCATCGTGCCGGTGTCGGTCAGTGCCGCCCACAGCCTGTCGAACGTGCGCCGTAGCCCGGAGCAGATGGTCGAAGCGTTCGCCCGCATGTGCGAGCTGCGCGACCAGGCAGGCCATCCGGTGACGATGATCGCCGGCATGTCGACCGCCTTCGGCTGCACCTTGCAAGGGCAGGTTCCCCTGCACGACCTGCTCGCGTTGACAGCGAAGGTCGTGCAGGCCGGTTGCGACATCGTTTCCCTGGCCGATACCACCGGCCACGCCACCCCGGGCCAGGTCGAGCGAACGCTGCAGGCGGTGCGAGCCGTTGCCGGCGACAAGCTGCGCTCGGTGCATTTCCACGATACCCGCGGGCAGGCCCTGGCCAACTCGCTGGTGGCTGTCCAGCACGGCATTCGTGAGCTGGATGCGTCCCTGGGCGGCATTGGCGGGTGTCCGTTCGCCCCGGGGGTGTCGGGTAACGCCGTCAGCGAAGACCTGGTGTTCATGCTCGAGGGCATGGGCTTTCGAACCGGTATCGACATCGAGCGCTTGCTGGCGTGCCGGAAAGCCGTCGAAACCTCGCTGCCTGGCGAACAGCTGCATGGCCACCTCGCACGTGCCGGCCTGCCCAGGCGCGTTCCAACCTTTGCTTGATTTCACTCGGGCGTGAAGGCCTGTAACGGAGTGCATCCGATGTCAACGCTGCCGCTTGAAGGGATTCGTGTCGTCGAGCTGTCCCACATGGTGATGGGGCCTGCGTGCGGCATGGTATTGGCTGACCTGGGCGCCGAGGTGATCAAGGTCGAACCACCGAAAGGGGATGGCACGCGGCACCTTCCCGGGGCGGGCGCGGGCTTTTTCAGGATCTTCAACCGCAACAAGAAGAGCGTCGCCGTCGACCTGGGCACGACGGCCGGCCAGGAAGCGATCCTGGCCCTGGTCGATAGCGCCGACGTGTTCATCGAGAACTTCAAGCCCGGGCGCATGGCCGGGTTCGGCCTGGACTACGACACGCTTCACGCGCGTAACCCCGCGCTGATCTACGTGTCCCACAAAGGCTTCCTGAAGGGCCCTTACGAACATCGCCTGGCATTGGACGAAGTCGTGCAGATGATGGGCGGGCTCGCCTACATGACCGGCCCCGCGGGGCAACCGCTGCGTGCGGGCAGTTCGGTGAACGACATCATGGGCGGCATGTTCGGCGCCATTGGCGTTCTCGCCGCCTTGCATGAGCGAAACCGGACGGGCAGAGGCAAGGCGATCCAGAGCGCCCTGTTCGAGAACTGCGTGCTGCTTTGCGCCCAGCACATGCAACAGTATGCCGTGACCGGCCAGGCACCTGCGCCGATGCCCAGCAGGATCAGCGCCTGGTCGATCTATGACGTTTTCAGGTTCGCAGGCGATGAGCAGATGTTCGTCGCGGCAACCGGCGATGGGCAATGGGCTGCGCTGTGCAGGGTCCTGGGCCAGGAAGCGCTGCTGGACGATCCCAGCCTTGCGACCAACACGGCGCGTGTGGCGCAGCGCCCCCGGCTGCTCGCCCACCTGGCCGAGATCTTCGCCACCCTGGATGCCCAGGCGCTGGCGGTGCAACTGGAGCGCAATGGCATTCCGTTCGCGGCGATTCGTAAGCCCGAGGAACTGTTCGACGATCCCCACCTGCAGGCCAGCGGTGGCCTGGCCACGTTGCAACTGGACGACGGTTCGCATACCGAAGTGCCGTTGCTGCCACTGAGCTTCGATGGGGAGCGTTTCGGGCCTCGTCTTGCATTGGCGCGCGTGGGCGAACATACCGTCGAGGTCATGCGAGGCCTGGGGTATGACGATACCCGGATCGAGGGGCTGCAGACGGCCGGTATCTTCAGCGCCGCCAACGAGCCTGATGCCGTTTAACTGACCGGCATTGGGAAAAGGACTTTTCATCTCGAACAATTAGAAAAACCGGAGAAACCCCATGGTCACCGTTACCAACGCTTCGGCCCAGCAGGCCTCGGGCGAGGATCATCTGAAAGAGTTGCTGCTCTACCGCCGGGTGGCCTGGCGCATCGTCCCGCTGGCCATCATCTGCTTCCTGTTTTCCTATTTCGACAGGATAAACATCAGCTTCGCCAAGACGCAGATGCAGGCCGAACTGGGGCTGAGCGATACGGCCTATGGTCTGGCCGCGAGCATGTTCTTCATCGGCTACGTGCTGTTCGAGGTACCCAGTGGCCTTGGCCTGAGGAAGTACGGTGCGCCGGCCTGGATCTGCCGCATCATGATCTCGTGGGGGCTGGCGACGGCTGCCCTGGTGTTCGCGTATTCGCAATACACCTTGTACTTCCTGCGCTTTCTCATCGGGGTCATGGAGGCAGGGTTCGGCCCGGCCATCCTGTTCTACATGGCGTGCTGGTTCCCCAAGAAGCAGCTGGCTGGCATCAATGGGATCTGGTTCCTCGCCATCCCCCTCTCCGGCGCTGTCGGCGCGCCGCTCGCAGGGCTGGTGCTCAACGGCATGGACGGTTTCCTGGGGTTGGCGGGGTGGCACTGGCTGTTCGTGCTCTCCGGCCTGCCGTGCTGCCTGATGGGGCTGGTCGTGCTGTGGAAACTGGACCGGGATATCCAGTCCGCCAAGTGGCTTTCCCAGGAAGAAAAGGACCTGCTGCAAAAGAATGTGGAAGCTGGGCGTGACAAGGTGCCCGAAAGCCATTCCTCGTTCTGGAGGGTGCTGGTGACGCGCGAAGTGGCGGTTTTCGCGTTCGTGTACTTCGGCATCAAGATGGCGAGTTATGGCCTGAACTTCTGGATGCCGCACCTGATCGCCCAGTCGGGCGTCAAGGACATGCTCCATGTCGGCATGCTGACCGCCTTGCCTTACGCGGTCGCCTGCGTTGGCATGCTATGGATGACGCGGCGATCCGACCGTACAGGGGACCGCAAGTCCTACCTGATGCTGTGCATGCTGGCGTCCACGGTCGGTTACCTACTGGCTTGCTGGTTCTTCGACAGCCCGGTCATATTGATGGCGGCCCTGGTGCTCGCGACCGCAGGGTCGTTCATCGCGATACCGATCTTCTGGTGCCTGCCCCAGTCGACGTTTTCGGGCATCGCCATCGCCAGTGCCGTTGCCGCGGTGAACTCCATGGGGCAACTGAGCGGCATGATCGCCCCGGCCATGGTGGGCTTGATCAACGACCTCACCGGGCAGACGTACATGGGCATGCTGGCGATCGTGCCGGTGTTGATCGCCAGTTGCTATGTGCTGGCCCGCTATGTGCGCAATCCTGCAATGGGCTGATGCCTGCCGCGGCCAACTGGGTTCATTTGCCTTTCTTCATCGAGGTTGTATCTTTTTACTGTTCTTGAAACATCAGCGGTATTGCCAGCGACCCCGCTATAACAGCGGTTGATAATCCAACTATCGACTTATAGCGTTATCGGATAAGTCGTGTAGGGAGTGACCATGGCGAATCGACGCAAGGTACCTGGTGTTCGCAACTACGATGGCCCGGCGGGAGGCTGGGGCGCACTCAAGGCGACTGCAACGGCGGTACGAGAGCAGATGGACACGCTCAAGGCGCCTATCACCCTCATGCGCACCAACCAGCCGGACGGTTTCGATTGCCCAGGGTGCGCCTGGCCGGACAAGGAGCATCGCTCGACCTTCCAGTTCTGCGAGAATGGCGCCAAGGCCGTGACCTGGGAGGCGACCAACAAGCGCGTCACCCCGGAGTTCTTCGCCAACCACCCGGTCGCCACCTTGCTCCATCGCACGGACTACGAGCTGGAAGATCTCGGCCGGCTGACCCACCCGATGGCCTACGACCGGGCCAGCGATACCTACAAGCCGGTCGAATGGGAGCAGGCATTCGCCAGGATCGGCGAGATACTCCGTGGCCTGGAGCCGAACCAGGTCGAGTTCTATACCTCCGGCAGGGCGTCCAACGAGGCGGCCTACTTGTACCAGTTGTTCGCCAGGGCGCTGGGCACCAACAATTTCCCGGACTGCTCGAACATGTGTCACGAGCCCACCAGCGTGGGCTTGCCGCGTTCCATCGGCATGGGCAAGGGGTCGGTGTCGCTGGATGACTTCGAGTCTTGCGAGCTGGTGATCTCGATCGGCCACAACCCCGGGACCAATCATCCCCGCATGATGGGGACCCTGCACGAAGTGTCGCGACGCAAGGTGCCGATCATGGTCTTCAACCCGCTTCGCGAGCGCGCGTTGGAGCGCTTCGCCGACCCGCAGAACATGATCGAGATGGCTACCTACGGCTCCACGCGGATCGCCTCGACCTACTTGCAGGTGAAGGCCGGCGGTGATGCGGCGGCCATCAAGGGCGTGATGAAATCGCTGCTGGAGCTGGAAGACGCTGTCGGGGGTGTGCTCGACCATGAATTCATCGAGCACCACACCAATGGTTTCGATGCGCTGAAAGCCGACCTGCTGACCACCGCCTGGCCAGACATAGAACAGGCCAGCGGCCTGAGCAAGGCGCAAATGGAGAAGGTGGCTGCAGCCTATGCCAAGTCCAACGCGACCATCGTCACCTATGGCATGGGCATTACCCAGCACAACGAGGGGACGGCCAACGTCCGGTTGATCTGCGACCTGCTGATGCTGCGGGGGAATTTCGGCAAGCCTGGCGCGGGGATCTGCCCGCTGCGCGGCCACTCCAACGTCCAGGGCAACCGGACGGTGGGCATCACCGAGAAGCCCTCCGCCAGCTTTCTGCGGAAGATCGAAGAGGTATTGGGCTTCAAGCCGCCAACCGCGCATGGCCACGACGCCGTGCAGGCCATGCAGGCGATGATCGCCGGCACCTCCAAGGCACTCATCTGCCTGGGCGGCAACTTCGCCGTGGCGCTGCCCGACCCGGGCCAGTGTTTCCCGGCCATGGGCAAGCTGGACCTGAGCGTGCACATCGGCACCAAGCTCAACCGTACCCACTTGCTGGTCGCCAAGGAAACCTTCCTCTTCCCGTGCCTCGGCCGCACCGAGCTGGATGTGCAAGGGGGCGTGCGCCAGTCCATCACCGTCGAGGACTCCATGTCGATGGTCCATGCCTCGGCCGGCAAGTTGAATCCCGCCTCCGAGTTCTTGCGCTCGGAACCGGCGATCGTGGCGGGCATGGCCCACGCGACCCTGCCTGACAGCCCCGTGCCCTGGCTGGCGCTTGCCGCGGACTACGACAAGATCCGTGACCTGATCGAGAAGACCATCCCGGGCTTTGACGACTACAACGAGCGCATCCGTGTTCCCGGTGGGTTCCGCATGCCGCTGCCTGCCACGGAGCGGGTGTGGATGACACCTTCCGGAAAGGCTGAGTTCTTCGTCTTCCCAGGGCTGCATGAAGACAAGGAAGTCGATGGCGACGATGTCTTGCGCTTGATCACCCTGCGTAGCCATGACCAGTACAACACCACCATCTATGCCATGGATGACCGCTACCGCGGTGTGTTCGGCCGGCGCGATGTGCTGTTCATGAACCCGGCGGACTTGGAGGCGCGTGGCCTGGCCCATGGCGACCTGGTGGACATCGAGACGGTCTCCCATGGCAGGAAGATGCGCTATGAGCGAATCACGGCCATCGAGTACAAGATCTCTGCTGGCTCGGTGGGGGCGTACTATCCGGAGGCGAACCAATTGGTGCCACTGGATTATATCGACGTGGACAGTGGCACGCCGTCGTACAAGTCGGTGCCGGTGCGGGTGATGCGTTCGGAGCTCAACTGAGCGAAGTGCTTTCGGTTGGTGGGGCAACTGCCATTAGGGCCGCTGCGCGCCCCTCGAGTTCGGCGCTATCCTGTGGGAGCCGGCTTGCCGGCGATGGGGCGCGCAGCGGCCCTAATATTTGCCAACTCGATCCAGGGGCTGGACGCTGCTCTGATATGGGCGTCGAATATATTAATGGGTCTATATTCATATAGGCATTTGCAGCTTATGAATGTTCGCGGTGTTCGTCAAATTGCTTTCTTTTAATACTTGATAAGTGTCATCTATCACTAACTTGCAATGCGTCGGAAACCCCTGTTTTTACGGGCTCATAGATAAGCCCGATCACTCTGTAGTTACTTTTGATTGGACGGGGCGCGGCAGCAAAAATAGTCTGCCGTTGTAAAGTTTTGAAGCGCACCTGGAAGTTCGCACTTCAATTCGACCTCCCTCTGCGTGCCAATCAAGGGTTACCTGATGAGCGAAGAAGAACATATTAGAACCTACAACGGGCCGGCTGCCGGCTGGGGTGCGCTCAAGAGCGTGACCAAGGCCTGGCTGGGCAGCGAGAATGCCTTCAAGAACCTGCGGGCCATGCTCAAGACCAACCAGAACGGTGGCTTCGACTGCCCCGGCTGCGCCTGGGGCGAGTCGCCGG